>NZ_JAKTHX010000006.1:0-34953 GCF_027854635.1 Acinetobacter sp. AOR43_HL | reverse complement strand
CTGATTGATTAATCGAAATAATTTTCATTGATTGATTGGTTTAAATTACTCGAAGTTTATTTGAGCGAAATTTAAGTCAGTAATTGATGAGCCAGAATTGGCACCTTGTCTTTAAATAAGGTGCAAAATGATTTTAACTGAAGAGTTTGATCATGGCTCAGATTGAACGCTGGCGGCAGGCTTAACACATGCAAGTCGAGCGGAGAGAGGTAGCTTGCTACTGATCTTAGCGGCGGACGGGTGAGTAATGCTTAGGAATCTGCCTATTAGTGGGGGACAACATTTCGAAAGGAATGCTAATACCGCATACGTCCTACGGGAGAAAGCAGGGGATCTTCGGACCTTGCGCTAATAGATGAGCCTAAGTCGGATTAGCTAGTTGGTGGGGTAAAGGCCTACCAAGGCGACGATCTGTAGCGGGTCTGAGAGGATGATCCGCCACACTGGGACTGAGACACGGCCCAGACTCCTACGGGAGGCAGCAGTGGGGAATATTGGACAATGGGCGCAAGCCTGATCCAGCCATGCCGCGTGTGTGAAGAAGGCCTTATGGTTGTAAAGCACTTTAAGCGAGGAGGAGGCTACTTTAGTTAATACCTAGAGATAGTGGACGTTACTCGCAGAATAAGCACCGGCTAACTCTGTGCCAGCAGCCGCGGTAATACAGAGGGTGCAAGCGTTAATCGGATTTACTGGGCGTAAAGCGCGCGTAGGCGGCTAATTAAGTCAAATGTGAAATCCCCGAGCTTAACTTGGGAATTGCATTCGATACTGGTTAGCTAGAGTGTGGGAGAGGATGGTAGAATTCCAGGTGTAGCGGTGAAATGCGTAGAGATCTGGAGGAATACCGATGGCGAAGGCAGCCATCTGGCCTAACACTGACGCTGAGGTGCGAAAGCATGGGGAGCAAACAGGATTAGATACCCTGGTAGTCCATGCCGTAAACGATGTCTACTAGCCGTTGGGGCCTTTGAGGCTTTAGTGGCGCAGCTAACGCGATAAGTAGACCGCCTGGGGAGTACGGTCGCAAGACTAAAACTCAAATGAATTGACGGGGGCCCGCACAAGCGGTGGAGCATGTGGTTTAATTCGATGCAACGCGAAGAACCTTACCTGGCCTTGACATAGTAAGAACTTTCCAGAGATGGATTGGTGCCTTCGGGAACTTACATACAGGTGCTGCATGGCTGTCGTCAGCTCGTGTCGTGAGATGTTGGGTTAAGTCCCGCAACGAGCGCAACCCTTTTCCTTATTTGCCAGCGAGTAATGTCGGGAACTTTAAGGATACTGCCAGTGACAAACTGGAGGAAGGCGGGGACGACGTCAAGTCATCATGGCCCTTACGGCCAGGGCTACACACGTGCTACAATGGTCGGTACAAAGGGTTGCTACCTAGCGATAGGATGCTAATCTCAAAAAGCCGATCGTAGTCCGGATTGGAGTCTGCAACTCGACTCCATGAAGTCGGAATCGCTAGTAATCGCGGATCAGAATGCCGCGGTGAATACGTTCCCGGGCCTTGTACACACCGCCCGTCACACCATGGGAGTTTGTTGCACCAGAAGTAGCTAGCCTAACTGCAAAGAGGGCGGTTACCACGGTGTGGCCGATGACTGGGGTGAAGTCGTAACAAGGTAGCCGTAGGGGAACCTGCGGCTGGATCACCTCCTTAACGAAAGATTGACGATTGGTAAGAATCCACAACAAGTTGTTCTTCATAGATGTATCTGAGGGTCTGTAGCTCAGTTGGTTAGAGCACACGCTTGATAAGCGTGGGGTCACAAGTTCAAGTCTTGTCAGACCCACCATGACTTTGACTGGTTGAAGTTATAGATAAAAGATACATGACTGATGATGTAAGCTGGGGACTTAGCTTAGTTGGTAGAGCGCCTGCTTTGCACGCAGGAGGTCAGGAGTTCGACTCTCCTAGTCTCCACCAGAACTTAAGAGAAGTTCGGATTACAGAAATTAGTAAATAGAGATTTAGATCTTGGTTTATTAACTTCTGTGATTTAAGTATCACGGTATTAAGCATGACCTGACGAAGGTATGTTTATTCATTAACAGATTGGCAAAATTGAGTCTGAAATAAATTGTTCACTCAAGAGTTTAGATTAAGCAATTAATCTAGATGAATTGAGAACTAGCAAATTAACTGAATCAAGCGTTTTGGTATATGAATTTAGATTGAAGCTGTACAGTGTTTAAGTGCACAGACAACAGATAGTAGCGATGAAGAATCGCACGGACAACACTCACTTGTAGGTGTTGACGACTGTTTGGGGTTGTATAGTCAAGTAATTAAGTGCATGTGGTGGATGCCTTGGCAGTCAGAGGCGATGAAAGACGTGATAGCCTGCGAAAAGCTCCGGGGAGGCGGCAAATATCCTTTGATCCGGAGATTTCTGAATGGGGGAACCCACCTACTTTAAGGTAGGTATTGCAACATGAATACATAGTGTTGCAAGGCGAACGAGGGGAAGTGAAACATCTCAGTACCCTTAGGAAAAGAAATCAATTGAGATTCCCTCAGTAGCGGCGAGCGAACGGGGATCAGCCCATTAAGTTATGTGTGTTTTAGTGGAACGCTCTGGGAAGTGCGAACGTAGAGGGTGATATTCCCGTACACGAAAGGGCACACATAATGATGACGAGTAGGGCGAGGCACGTGAAACCTTGTCTGAATATGGGGGGACCATCCTCCAAGGCTAAATACTCCTGACTGACCGATAGTGAACCAGTACCGTGAGGGAAAGGCGAAAAGAACCCCTGTGAGGGGAGTGAAATAGATCCTGAAACCGCATGCATACAAGCAGTGGGAGCACCTTCGTGGTGTGACTGCGTACCTTTTGTATAATGGGTCAGCGACTTATATTCAGTAGCGAGGTTAACCGTATAGGGGAGCCGTAGAGAAATCGAGTCTTAATAGGGCGTTTAGTTGCTGGGTATAGACCCGAAACCAGGCGATCTATCCATGAGCAGGTTGAAGGTTGGGTAACACTAACTGGAGGACCGAACCCACTGTCGTTGAAAAGCCAGGGGATGACTTGTGGATAGGGGTGAAAGGCTAATCAAGCCTGGTGATAGCTGGTTCTCCCCGAAAGCTATTTAGGTAGCGCCTCGGACGAATACCATAGGGGGTAGAGCACTGTTTCGGCTAGGGGGTCATCCCGACTTACCAAACCGATGCAAACTCCGAATACCTATGAGTACTATCCGGGAGACAGACTGCGGGTGCTAACGTCCGTAGTCAAGAGGAAAACAATCCAGACCGCCAGCTAAGGCCCCAAAATCATAGTTAAGTGGGAAACGATGTGGGAAGGCATAGACAGCTAGGAGGTTGGCTTAGAAGCAGCCACCCTTTAAAGAAAGCGTAATAGCTCACTAGTCGAGTCGGCCTGCGCGGAAGATGTAACGGGGCTAAAACTATGTGCCGAAGCTGCGGATTTGACATTAGTCAAGTGGTAGGGGAGCGTTCTGTAAGCCGATGAAGGTGTATTGAGAAGTATGCTGGAGGTATCAGAAGTGCGAATGCTGACGTGAGTAACGACAAAACGGGTGAAAAACCCGTTCGCCGAAAGACCAAGGGTTCCAGTCCAACGTTAATCGGGGCTGGGTGAGTCGACCCCTAAGGCGAGGCCGAAAGGCGTAGTCGATGGGAAATTGGTTAATATTCCAATACTTCTGTGTAATGCGATGAGAGGACGGAGAAGGTTAAGTCAGCCTGGCGTTGGTTGTCCAGGTGGAAGGATGTAGGTATGTATCTTAGGCAAATCCGGGGTACTCTATACTGAGATCCGATAGCAAGCTGTACTTGTACAGTGAAGTGGCTGATACCATGCTTCCAGGAAAAGTCTCTAAGCTTCAGTTACACAGGAATCGTACCCGAAACCGACACAGGTGGTCAGGTCGAGTAGACCAAGGCGCTTGAGAGAACTCTGCTGAAGGAACTAGGCAAAATGGTACCGTAACTTCGGGAGAAGGTACGCTGTTGTTGGTGATGGAACTTGCTTCCTGAGCTGACGACAGCCGCAGAAACCAGGCCGCTGCAACTGTTTATTAAAAACATAGCACTCTGCAAACACGAAAGTGGACGTATAGGGTGTGATGCCTGCCCGGTGCTGGAAGGTTAATTGATGGGGTTAGCGTAAGCGAAGCTCTTGATCGAAGCCCCAGTAAACGGCGGCCGTAACTATAACGGTCCTAAGGTAGCGAAATTCCTTGTCGGGTAAGTTCCGACCTGCACGAATGGCATAATGATGGCGGCGCTGTCTCCAGCAGAGGCTCAGTGAAATCGAAATCGCTGTGAAGATGCAGTGTACCCGCGGCTAGACGGAAAGACCCCGTGAACCTTTACTGCAGCTTGACACTGAACTTTGACCTTACTTGTGTAGGATAGGTGGGAGGCTTTGAAGTTGGAACGCTAGTTCCAATGGAGCCGTCCTTGAAATACCACCCTGGTAATGTTGAGGTTCTAACTCTGTCCCGTTATCCGGGACGAGGACCGTGTCTGGTGGGTAGTTTGACTGGGGCGGTCTCCTCCTAAAGAGTAACGGAGGAGTACGAAGGTGCGCTCAGCGTGGTCGGAAATCACGCGTAGAGTATAAAGGCAAAAGCGCGCTTAACTGCGAGACCCACAAGTCGAGCAGGTACGAAAGTAGGTCTTAGTGATCCGGTGGTTCTGTATGGAAGGGCCATCGCTCAACGGATAAAAGGTACTCTGGGGATAACAGGCTGATACCGCCCAAGAGTTCATATCGACGGCGGTGTTTGGCACCTCGATGTCGGCTCATCTCATCCTGGGGCTGAAGCAGGTCCCAAGGGTATGGCTGTTCGCCATTTAAAGAGGTACGCGAGCTGGGTTTAGAACGTCGTGAGACAGTTCGGTCCCTATCTACCGTGGGCGCTGGAAATTTGAGAGGATCTGCTCCTAGTACGAGAGGACCAGAGTGGACGAACCTCTGGTGTACCGGTTGTGACGCCAGTCGCATCGCCGGGTAGCTATGTTCGGAAGGGATAACCGCTGAAAGCATCTAAGCGGGAAGCCTACCTCAAGATAAGATTTCCCTAGGAATTTATTCCTCTAAAGAGCCGTTCGAGACTAGGACGTTGATAGGTTGGATGTGGAAGCATAGTGATATGTGAAGCTGACCAATACTAATTGCTCGTGAGGCTTGACTATACAACACCCAAGCAGTTGTATATGAAGCATCAATCGATTCATAAACATGCAAAGCAACTTGATTTAGTTAAACACTTAGCTAAAATGAACAAAATCAGATCCAATCAGCCCATCTGTAAAGATTTGGAAAACGCAACGTATCACACAGTGAATAAAACGAAGCAAGTATCCATACCAGTTGTGCTGGCGACCATAGCAAGAGTGAACCACCTGATCCCTTCCCGAACTCAGAAGTGAAACCTCTTAGCGCTGATGGTAGTGTGGGGTTACCCATGTGAGAGTAAGTCATCGCCAGCTCATTATTCTAAACACCCCCGTTCTAACGAATGGGGGTGTTTCTTTATTGGAGGAATTTGTATCCTCAATCTTTAAACATTAAAACTTATTCAAATTATAAAGAAATAAAGCTACTCTAAAATTATTTACCTAATTAGAAATTTAATATGCAATGGATCGTAATTAAAACTTTCTCATTTCCTTATGAGGCACAAATTGCAAAGACTCAACTAGAAGCATTTGAAATTCCTGTTTATATTGAAAATGAGCATACAATTAATATGGATTGGTTTTATTCTAATGCTTTAGGTGGGGTTCGTTTATTAGTTCCAGAAAACTATGTTGATGAAGCGAAGTCATTTCTTGAAAAAGACTTTAGTGATGAGCTTGAACAAAAGTTTGGGGAGAGTAAAGGATGTTGCCCTGAGTGTGGAAGTTTGAATATAGAAGTTAATACTAAAGGAAAAAAATCTGCCTTTTTAGCGTTTATGTTTTTCGGCCTACCTTTATTTTCTTTTAAAAATGGTAATAGATGTAAGCGTTGTGGACACTTTTGGAATTAAATATATAGTAAAAGATTATTGATTATCTTAATTATGGAACCTGATGTAGGGATATTGGATTTAGTTATATCTCTGCAATTAATGTGTTATGTATATAAGGTATTGATATTAAATAGAATAAATTATTTTGATGGCCGTTTAATTTAATAAATATAAGGACTTATTTAATGGTAGATAAAAAACAGCTAACTCAAAAGCAAATAGAGTTACTCCTTGAATTATTAAAGAATAGATTTGAAAAAAATACACATCGTCATACAGAAATAAAGTGGTCGGATGTGCAAAATAAACTAATTAAGGTTCCTGATAAGCTTTGGTCATTGCAGGAAATGGAAAATACAGGAGGAGAGCCTGATGTTATTGTTTTTGACCAGCAGAAAGACCAGTATTTATTTGTAGATTGCTGTCTTGAGACACCTAAAGGTCGTAGAAGCCTTTGCTATGATCGTGAGGCCCTAGAATCTAGAAAAGATCATCCTCCTAAAAATAGCGCAATAGATGTAGCTAAGGAAATGGGAGTTGAACTTTTAACAGAAGAGCAATATTACCAATTACAAGAAATTGAAGAGTTTGATCTTAAAACATCAAGTTGGCTCAAAACCCCAAATGAGATTCGTAAACTAGATGGAGCACTTTTTGCTGATCGTCGATATGGTCGTGTCTTTATTTATCATAATGGAGCGCAGTCTTATTATGCTGCCCGTGGTTTCCGTTGTTGCTTAAGAGTATAGGCATTGCATTGTATTTGAATAAAAAGAAGAGGCTTTGATGTTTTATGCCAAGAAAATGGAGATTCTTGCAACTTTTGATTGATGGCAAACATGACAAGATATGTTCCGGAATTAAATAAAAACATCAGGATATTTGTAGAAATGCAACCAAACCCAATTTACTATAATGAACAACATATTGCTTTTGCTGATAATGTTCGTCGATTTGTACAAAAAGAAATGGCTCCTTTCGTTAATGAATGGGATGAGGCTGAGACATTCCCAAGAGAGCTATATAAGAAGGCTGCTGAAATTGGTCTATTAGGTTTAGGTTTTTCTGAGGAATATGGCGGTATTCCTGATGCAGATCCATTTTATTCATTACTGGCTGGTGTAGAAATGGCAAAAGCTGGTTCGGGTGGAGTACATATTTCACTCATGGTACATACAATTGGAGCTCCACCGATTCAGCATTTTGGTAGCGAAGAATTAAAGTCAAAAGTTTTACCAGGGATTATTTCTGGAGAAAAGATTTCAGCATTGGCGATTACAGAACCTAGTGGTGGCTCGGATGTTGCTGCATTACAGACTAAAGCTGTTCGTGATGGTGACTATTATATTGTCTCGGGTGAGAAGACATTTATCACATCGGGGATTCGTGCAGATTACTATACGGTTGCAGTGCGTACAGATCCAACTAAAACAGGCGCAGAAGGTATTTCAATGTTGCTTGTTGATGCTCACAGTGAAGGAATTACTAAAACACCTTTAAAGAAAATGGGATGGTGGGCTTCAGATACGGCGCATTTGCATTTTGATCAAGTGCGAGTACCAGTATCAAATCTTCTTGGTAAAGAAAATGCTGGTTTTAAAGTTATTATGAATAACTTTAATATGGAGCGATTTTTCTTGGGAGTAGTGGCTTATGGGTACGCGTTAGTCTGTTATGAAGAAGCTTTAGAATGGGCACAACAACGTAAAACTTTTGGTAAAAGATTAATAGATCATCAAGTAGTACGCCATAAATTGGTAGATATGGCAACACAATTGACCTCAACACGGGCATTACTTGAAGAAACTGCATCGAAAATGACTCAAGCGAAGTTACAAGGGCCTGAGTTGGTGGCACAAATTTCAATGCTTAAAAATGTTGCGACTCGCACTATGCAATTTTGTGCTGATGCGGCTGTACAAACGTTGGGAGGTATGGGTTTTATGCGAGGTACTAAGTCTGAACGTATTTACCGTGAAGTAAAGGTCAATATGATTGGCGGTGGTGCTGAAGAAATTATGAAAGATTTGATTAGTAAGCAGCTCGGTTATTAATTCTTGCAGGGTGGTCATTGAGCCACCTTTTTATTTCAAAGCCATTTCCCACACCATTTCTGTTAACTCATCAATTTTGACTTTACCCTCAGCTTTATACCAAGTGACAGTCCACGAAATTGCACCACCAACTAATCTTCGCCAAATAAAGGCATCATGTTTTATCTTGCCTTGAATGCGTAACTTTTCAATGACATCTAACCAGATTTGTTCATATTCATTACGCATTTCTAAAAGATAATCTTGTTTTTCTTTTGACAGCGCAAACCACTCATAAACTAAAACAGCCATGGCTGCACCAGTATCTCCGGTAATTGAAATGAGTTCAGCTTTAATAAGGGCGCGTAATTCTTGTTCTGGATCGGTAGATTGAGCTGCTGCCTCTTCTAAACGAGCAAGATTGTAAATGATAGTTTGCTCCATCACGTGAGCGAGGATGTCATCTTTACTCTTGAAGTGATGAAATAAGCTACCTGATTGAATTCCAATAAATTGAGCAAGTTCGCGGACAGTGGTTTTATCATAACCTTGTTTGTGAAATAGATAGGCTGCTCCCTGTAATAAACGACCACGCGGGCTATCGTCAAAGCAAGAAATATTTGGAATCTGTTCAATTGAAGTAGCAATCATACGAAAGCTGGATCCTTTATATAAAAATATTTACGGAAAAAATTTTGCTAAATCTCACCATGTTTTAGGCTAGTTGTCGAGTTTGGCAGTTTTAGTCAATTTCACAATAACATTTTGCTCTTTACAAACCAAGCGCTTGCTTGGTAATGTTGAGTGTAATTTTTAAACAAAATAATGAGAAACAAGATGGCAAGTAATCAACAGGATGATGAGCGTGTCGTAAAAATAGGGTGTGCCTCAGGTTTTTGGGGAGATACCAATACTGCTGCTTTTCAATTGGTACATCTAACCGATATTAATTATTTGGTTTTTGATTACTTGTCAGAAATCACCATGTCGATTATGGCAAAAGCGAAGATGGTGGAACCAAAGCATGGCTATGCTTTAGATTTTGTCAGTCGAGTCATGGCACCTTTACTTAAAAAAATTGCAGAAAAAAAGATTAAAGTGATTAGTAATGCTGGTGGTGTTAATCCAATGGCGTGTCGAGATGCCTTGCAAAAAATAATTAAAGAATATGGTCTAGACCTGAAAGTTGCCGTGGTTTTAGGTGATGATCTTTTACCGCAACATGAGTACCTCAAACAGCAAAATATTCGGGAAATGTTTAGCGGGGAAGCTTTGCCAGAACAAGTGGCGAGTAGTAATGCTTATTTAGGGGCGGTGGCTATTCGTGATGCTTTGAATTTAGGCGCAGATATTGTGATTACTGGCCGTGTAGTTGACTCTGCTGTGGTGCTTGCCCCTTTACTTCATGAATATCAATGGTCGCTCGATGATTATGACAAATTAGCACAAGGTTCCTTGGCAGGTCATGTCATTGAATGTGGAGCTCAATGTACGGGTGGTAACTTTACCGATTGGCGCTTAGTTCAGGGTTTCGACAATATAGGCTTTCCAGTCGTTGAGGTGAGTGAAGATGGCTCATTTGTTGTGACGAAACCACAGGGTACAGGTGGTCTAGTTTCCACCGCCACGGTTGCTGAACAAATTGTTTATGAAATTGCTAATCCCCAAGCATATTTACTACCCGATGTAATTGCGGATTTTAATCAGGTGCATTTAGAACAAGTTGGGGAGCACCGAGTTCGTGTGAAAGGGGCAAAAGGACAAGCACCGACTGCACAGTATAAAGTCAGTGCGACTTACCCAGATGGATATCGGGTTTTAGTCAGTTTTTTAATTGCAGGTCGCGAAGCTCCACAAAAAGCACAAGTCATTGCCGATGCGATTTTGAATAAATGTGAGCGGGTTTTAGCAATGCGCTCAGTGCCGCCATTTAGTGAAAAGTCTGTTGAAATTTTAGGTATTGAGAGTACTTATGGCGAACATGCCCAAACATTAAATAGTCGTGAAGTTGTGGTCAAAATAGCTGTAAAACACATATTCAAAGAAGCATGTATGTTCTTTGCATCTGAAATTGCTCAAGCTTCAACAGGTATGGCTCCAGCCTTGGCAGGTATTGTTGGAGGCCGACCCAAAGCATCTCCAGTGATTAAACTATTTTCATTTTTAATAGATAAAAATCAAGTAAGTGTCGAAATCGATTTTGAAGGAAAACGCTACCCAGTTGAGATTACACAAGGAGTTTCTACAGAGCAATTGCCTACTTTAAAGGCAGGTGAAAATGCAATTTATCAAGGAGATGAAATTGAAGTTCCTTTGATTGAAATTGCGCATGCCCGCAGTGGTGATAAAGGCAATCATAGCAACATCGGTGTGATTGCGCGTAAAGCAGACTATTTGCCATGGATCCGTGCAGCACTGACTGAAGAGACTATTGCAAGCTATATGCAACATGTCTTGGATGCTGAGAAAGGACGAGTAATTCGTTATGAGTTACCGGGTTTAAATGCACTGAATTTTATGTTGGAAAATGCCTTGGGTGGCGGTGGTGTTGCAAGCCTACGCATAGATCCGCAAGGGAAGGCCTTTGCACAACAATTATTGGATATGCCTGTAAAAGTTCCGGCACATCTTTTAGAAAAATAAAATGAATGGATGAAACAAAGATGAGTTATCAATCAATTTTTAGACCAGATGCTTTCGCTAATAAAGTCATTATTGTGACGGGTGGTGGCTCAGGAATAGGCCGCTGTACGGCCCATGAGCTTGCAGCTCTTGGTGCTCAAGTGGTGATTACAGGACGCAAAATTGAGAAATTAGAGAAAGTAAGCCAAGAAATTATAGAAGATGGTGGTCGGGTTCATTTCATTGCTTGTGATAACCGTGAAGAAGAACAAGTGAAAAATATGATTGCCGAAGTGATTGAGAAATTCGGCAAACTCGATGGTCTGGTAAATAATGCGGGTGGCCAGTTCCCCTCAGCTTTAGAGAATATCTCGGCGAATGGTTTTGATGCAGTCGTGCGTAATAACTTGCATGCAACTTTCTATTTAATGCGTGAAGCTTATAACCAATGGATGGCAAAACATGGTGGCAGTATTGTCAACATGACTGCTGATATGTGGGGTGGGATGCCAGGAATGGGACATTCTGGTGCTGCGCGTTCAGGGGTTGATAACTTAACTAAAACAGCATCAGTTGAGTGGGGGAAATCTGGTGTTCGTGTAAATGCAGTTGCACCGGGTTGGATCGTTTCATCTGGTATGGATAATTATAGCGGTGATTTTGCCAAAGTAATTATTCCAAGTCTTGCTGGTAATGTACCGTTAAAACGTATGGGAACTGAGTCAGAAGTGTCATCGGCGATTTGTTATTTACTGTCTGATGCTGCGGCTTTTGTGTCAGGTGTAACTTTGCGTATTGATGGTGCTGCATCGCAAGGGACAAGAATGTATCCACTAGCTGATGCGACAAATAGTCAGTCTTATAATGGTTTCCATCGCGCGTTTATTCCTGAAATTTTTCAGAAAAAGACTGAGGCTGAGGAGGAGTAACAGTGACTATTCTCCAATCCGAAATTGCTGTTGGTAGTGAACAGTATCAAAAGAATAAAGAGGCATTGCTTACTCAACTGAGAGAAGTCCGTGCCATTCAACAAAAAAGTATTGATAAATCGTATGCTGCCAAACCGAAATTCGATAAAAAGGGCAAGATTCTGCCGCATGAGCGTGTACGATTATTACTTGATGCTGATTCACCTTTCGTTGAGCTTTGTGGTTTGGTTGGCTACAACATGCATGATGACAAGGATGGCTCCGAAGCTGGTGGTGGTGTAATTGCTGGGATTGGTTTTGTCAGTGGTGTGCGTTGTCTGGTCTCTGCAAGTAATAGTGCGATTAAAGGCGGGACCATGTCTCCTATGGGTGTGCAGAAAACCTTGCGCTTGCAAAAAATTTCTTTAGAACAAAAACTCCCACTGATTACGCTGACCGAAAGTGGTGGTGCCAACTTAAATTATGCTGCTGAAGTATTTACCTATGGTGGTATGACTTTTGCCAATCAGGCACGTCTTTCTGCGGCGGGTATTCCCCAACTTGCAGTTGTTCATGGTAATGCAACGGCAGGAGGGGCTTATCAACCCGGTCTTTCAGATTATGTCATTGCTGTACGTAAGCAAACCGAGATGCTTCTTGCAGGTCCCCCTTTACTATTGGCTGCCACTGGTGAAGTAGCAACAGCTGAAGAGTTGGGCGGGGCAGAAATGCACGCGCAGGTTGCTGGAACCGCAGAATATTTGGCTGAAAATGATGCTGATGGTATTCGACTTGCACGTGAAATTTTTGAACATCTGAACTGGAAAGAGCAAATCAAACCAGTTGAAACGACTTATAAAGAACCTCGTTATGATGTCGATGAACTCTTGGGTGTGATTCCAAACGACCCGAAACAACCACTGAATATGAAAGAAGTGGTTGCGCGAATTATTGATGATTCAGATTTTCTGGAATTTAAACAGGAATATGATGATTTAACGGTGTGTGGTTGGGCAAAAATTGGCGGATTACATATTGGTATGATTACCAATAATGGTCCGATTACACCTCAAGGGGCGGCGAAGGCAGCTCAGTTTATTCATCTGTGTGAACAGACCAAGCGTCCATTATTATTCTTGCATAACACCACTGGTTTTATGGTGGGAACCGATGCCGAGCAAAATGGCATTATCAAGCATGGTTCAAAACTGATTCAAGCCGTTGCCAATTGCACAGTCCCTAAAATTTCGATTGTTGTGGCAGGGTCGTATGGCGCTGGCAACTACGCGATGTGTGGTCGAAGCCTCTCACCAGACTTTATTTTTGCTTGGCCGAACTCGCATGTTGCTGTTATGGGATCTGCACAGGCTGGAAAAGTGCTACGCATTGTGGCAGAAGGAAAACAAAAAGCTTCTGGTCAGGAGCCGAATCCGCAAATGCTCGATTTTCTTGAGCAAAGCACTGCGATGAAATTAGAGCAGCAATCTACCGCGCTTTTCAATACTGCCATGTTGCATGATGATGGCATTATCGATCCGCGAGATACCCGAAAATTACTGATTTTTCTTTTACAAACCATTTATGAAGCACAGCAGCGCGAGTTAAATCCAACCCGTTTTGGTGTGTCACGTTTTTAATCAACTTTTAGCTAAATTAAAAAAATGCTAGGAAGAACATAATGAAATTTACTGCCGAACATGAAGCATTACGCCGCACAGCACGTCAATTTGTGGAAAATGAACTGAATCCGAATATTCCTGAATGGGAAGAAGCAGGGCAATTCCCAATCCATGATGTATTTAAAAAAATGGGCGATCTCGGCTTATTAGGGATTTGTAAGCCAGAAGAAAATGGCGGTTTAGCGTTAGATTATTCATATAACCTAGTGGTTGCAGAAGAAATTGGCTATGCGGCTTGTGGCGGGGTGCCTTTAGCTATTGGTGTACAAACCGATATGGCAACACCTGCTTTGGCACGTTTTGGTAGTAAAGAATTACGTGATGAGTTTTTAACACCAGCGATTGCAGGGGAATATGTTGCATCGATTGCAGTATCAGAAGTACATGCTGGTTCGGATGTTGCTGCTATTAAAACAACTGCAAAAAAAGATGGCGATGACTATGTCATTAACGGCAGCAAAATGTGGATTACCAACTCATTGCAGGCCGACTTCTTCTGTCTTTTAGCCAACACGTCTGATGATAAACCACACGTTAATAAGTCGATGATTATCGTACCTGCAAAAACCAAAGGGATTAGTTTTTCAGAGCCACTTAATAAATTAGGGATGCGTTCAACGACCACAGCACAGGTTTATTTAGACAATGTACGTGTACCACAGCGTAACTTGGTGGGTGTTGAAGGCATGGGCTTCATGATGCAAATGATGCAATTTCAAGAAGAGCGCCTATGGGCTTGTGCCAATGCCATTGGCGGCTTGCAGCATTGTATTCAGCAAACGATTAATTACACCAAAGAGCGTACTACTTTTGGTCAACCCCTCATTAATAACCAATATATCCATTTCCGCTTTGCTGAACTTATGACCGAAGTGGAAGCACTCAAAGCATTAACTTATCAAGCATGCGAACAGCATATTGTGGGCGAAGATGTCACGATGTTGGCGTCTATGGCAAAACTCAAAGCTGGACGTTTAACTCGTGAAGTTGCTGATAGTTGTCTGCAATACTGGGGCGGCAATGGCTTCATGTGGGATAACCCTGCGTCGCAGCTGTATCGTGATGGCCGCCTAGGGTCTATTGGGGGCGGGGCAGATGAGATTATGTTGGGGATTATCTGTAAGTTGATGGATATTCTGCCTAAAAAGCAGAAATAAAAATAAGGAATACACCATGACACTTTCGACATCTTTACAAGCTTTAGATCTTGATGACAGCATTCAATTAGAAAAAGACAGCAGTATTTTATACCTTTGGTTAAATCGACCAGAGAGCCGTAATGCCATGAACTTGAATATGGTGAATGCCATTCAACAAGTTTTTGCTGCTATTCGCGATGACCTTTCGATTCGTGCGGTGATTATCCGTGGTGAAGGCGGGGCTTTTTGTGCAGGTGGGGATATTAAAGACATGGCTGCCTTACGAGTTGAAGCAACTCATGTCGGCAGTCTACAACCTTATGCTGACTTTAACCGCCGTTTTGGTGCCATGCTTGAGCAAGTTGAAGCTGCACCACAGACTGTTGTGGTCATTTTAGAGGGGGCAGTGTTAGGTGGGGGATTTGGTCTTGCATGTGTTTCCGATGTTGCCATTAGTCGTGACAATACCCAGTTTGGTTTACCTGAAACGGGTCTAGGTGTAATTCCTGCGCAAATTGCTCCTTTTGTGGTGAAACGTATTGGCCTGACTCAGGCACGCCGACTTGCTTTACTGGGCATGCGTTTTGAAGGGCATACGGCACTGAGTGTCGGTGTGGTTCATCAAATTGCACATAATGAAATTGAACTTGAACAAGCTTTACAGGAAACCATTCAACACATTAAACGTGCCGCACCCGAGGCTTCCCGCGTGACTAAAGCACTGTTACATCGAACGCTCAATGAGCCTTTGAGTGATTTATTAGATGATGCTGCACAGCAGTTTGCTCAAGCAGTTGGTGGTACCGAGGGACAAGAAGGAACGATGGCTTTTATTCAGAAACGGTTGCCGAATTGGACCGATGAATCATAAGCGATAGGAATAAAAATAATGAAATTTTCAAAAGTATTGGTTGCCAATCGTGGAGAAATTGCAGTTCGAGTCATGCAAACTGCTAAGGCAATGGGCTATCAAACTGTCGCAGTTTATTCAGATGCTGACAGTCATGCTCGCCATGTGCAAGAGGCCGATGAAGCTGTCTATATTGGTGCTTCAAAAGTATCTGAGTCATATCTTTCAATTACCAAGATAATAGATGCTTGCAAAAAAACTGGAGCAGATGCAGTTCACCCTGGTTATGGTTTTTTGTCTGAAAATACTGATTTTGCTCAGGCATGTATCAATAACCAGATTAAGTTTATTGGGCCAACAGCTTCGGCAATTGAGTTAATGGGTAGTAAACGCCTCTCAAAAATTGCCATGATTGAAGCAGGTGTACCTTGTGTGCCGGGCTATGAAGGCGATCGTCAAGACATCGACTATTTGGCTGCACAAGCCGAGCAAATTGGCTTTCCAATTATGGTAAAAGCCTCTGCGGGTGGTGGTGGTCGTGGTATGCGTTTGGTACAGCACCTCTCTGAGTTGGTGGAAGCTTTACAAACTGCGCGTTCAGAAGCTGAAAATGCCTTTGGTTCAGGCGAGCTTATTTTAGAAAAAGCTGTCATTGCTCCGCGCCATGTCGAAATTCAGGTTTTTGGCGATACACACGGCAATTATGTTTATTTGTTTGAGCGTGATTGTTCGATTCAACGTCGTCATCAAAAGGTCGTTGAAGAAGCACCTTGTCCAGTGATGACGCCTGAACTTCGTCAGAAAATGGGTGAGGCAGCCGTAGCAGCGGCAAAAGCATGTGCTTACGTCGGAGCTGGTACAGTTGAATTTTTGCTAGATGCATCGGGTGCATTTTACTTTTTGGAAATGAATACCCGCTTACAGGTAGAACATCCTGTGACTGAACTTATTACTGGATTAGACTTGGTTGAATGGCAATTACGTGTGGCGAATGGTGAACAATTGCCTTTGCAACAACAAGAATTGACCTTAAACGGTCATGCCATCGAGGTACGTTTGTATGCAGAAGACCCGCGCCAAGATTTCTTGCCACAAACAGGTCAAGTCTTACGTTGGAAGCCCGCAACTTTGCCAAATGTACGAATAGATCATGGCATGTTGGCAACTGATGAGGTTAGCCCATTTTATGACCCGATGGTGGCGAAGGTGATTGCATATGGGAAAACCCGTGAGGGTGCGATTCGCTTACTGGCGCGTGCAGTTGATGACTGTGTGTTGCTAGGTGTAAATAGTAATAAGCAGTTTTTGGTCAATTTACTGCGACATCCAATCGTGGTTGCAGGAGATACGAATACTGCATTCATTCAACAGCATTTTCAAAACGACAGTAGTCTACATAAGCAGGTTCTATCTTTAGAAACCTTAGCTATTGCTGCGGCATTATTTAGCCAAAGTAACGGTACGTCAGTGTGGCAAACTGGTCTAGGTGTGCCATTACCATTAAAGCTTAAATATGATGAACAGCAAATTCAATTGCAGCTTTCATCTGTAAATAACAGGTTTACGGTAGAGCTCTGTGATCAATCAGTTTGTATTGAAGTGCTTGAAAGAACGATAGAGCAATTAGTTTATTTAATTGATGGTGTACGCCGCCGTGTCCAATATGTATTAAATGATGATCAGCTTTATTTAGATCAAGATAATGGCAATGTCGCAATTCGCAACGTAACTTATGCTGCCCCCGAAATAGCTGATGTGGCTGGTGATGGCAAAATTCGTTCTCCGATGGATGGTGCGGTAGTAAATATATTGGTCAATAAAGGTGATCAAGTCATAAAAGGCCAAACTTTATTAGTGCTTGAAGCCATGAAAATCCAACAGCAGATTAAATCGGATGTTGATGGAGTGGTTGATGATGTTTTAGGTCAGCAAGGGCAGCAAGTAAAAAAACGGCAGATGTTATTTACTATTCAAATCTAGTAAAAAATACCGCTCTATATGAGCGGTATTTTACTTTAAATCAGGAGTCCTGATTTATTCTCCATCGGCCTCTGCAATTGTCTGACTTGCTTTTTTTAGGCTATATAGTAGTTGACCTAAAAGGACTTCTTTATTACTTAGCGTAACCATGACCATTGGGTGATGAACAGCAGGAATAGCAGTTAAAATGGCCTTGCCATTATCTGCATCTAAAGTAATGTTGTTACAGCCCGTGAGTTGAATCTCTTTTAAAAATGCAGTGACCATTGCCAAAATTGAGCTACTTACGGCTGCTAGCTTAGTAGTGTTATGGTGGTTCTTGTGACTCACTGTTGCTAATTCAAAACCATCAGAAGAGCAAATCATGACAAAATCTACACCACGCGTATTCATCAAAATATTATGAGCTTCGGCTTTTGCAAGTTGTAGTAATTGTGTTGGAGCGGTTCGTTTTTGAGTTGGGATACTAAGCATGATCATTCCCTTGAGATGTTGAGCCTACCTTAACTTCAAGTGATGCAATTAATGATTCAACCATCATTAAAATTTGTTCTTGCTCACGTGCATCAATAAAAAAAAGAGGGTATGGCAGTGCATTTGCTTTTATCCAATGACGATATTGTTGAAGTGATGACTCTTTATTTTCGTCAACATGAGTAATACCAATTACAATATTATGATTATAATTTTTAAAGGTTTCTAAATAGCTTTCTAACTCGGCAATTGGATCAGAACTATTATGATCTAATAATAAAATAACACCGATTGCACCTTCACAAATGACCGACCATATAAAATCAAAACGGCTTTGTCCTGGGGTTCCATAGAGTCCGATTTTGATTCCGTCATCTAAAGTAATTTCACCATAATCAATGCCTACAGTGGTCTGGGTTTTATGATGGCTTTGAACATCTGTATTGAATGCTTCTGTTTCTAGAATTGGAATTTCAGATAGTGATTTAATCGCTTCTGTTTTTCCTGCCCCCATGCTACCTGCAAAGACAATTTTATATTGCTGTATAATCATAACTTCCCTTAAAGACCAAATCGCCGTCTAATTTTCCCTATAAAATTTTTAAAAAAATGATTCTCTGTATTTGAATTCTCTAAGTACGAATTTGGCGTGTAAGTGCATTTGCTTGCAGAAATAAATTTTCCATTATTTGCCATCAAGCAAGCTGTAACGAAGCGTAAGACATCATCAATTGATAAGTTAAGCTGGTTAGCCACATCAGTAATTTTAGCTCCCTGTATAAAGCATGCAGAGAGTTGTAGGCTCACTTTTCTATATTCTTTTTGATAGGGCTGTGGCCAATGATCAATTTTAAAATAGCTATCCTTCGAGGCTAGATTTTCAAAATTGTTTGAATTCCAAATCAGATTCCATAACCAGTCCTGTAAATAATAATCTTTTTTACGCGAAACCTTAGTGAAGTCTGAAGTATTAGCAAAAGTAAAATCAAAGCTTTGATTGGTTTGCGTATGTTGGCGTGATGGCTCTAACCAAGCAATTTGAGTTCTATTATCAATAATGGCTAGAGTACCTTTATCATCAAAAATATGTAGTCTGGCATTTTCTGGACTGTGTAAATTCCTTATAAACTTATCATCAATCAACAGTAGCTCATTTGATAAATCTGAAACTACAGCAGTATTTTTTTTGTTCAAATAAGATAATAAGTTTATTTCTATCCAGTTAAGTAAAGACTCTACTTTTTCTAGTGGCAGATGCAGGGTGTGTTCATCAACTTGATATCCATTTTTTGAGGGAGTTTTACTAATTTTTAAATAAGGACATTTTTTCTTTTGAAGAATATTTTGAATATTATCTGAATCAAAAAAGTTTTCGTTAATTAATAATAGATCAATATGAATATTAGAAATATTAACCCAATTAATATCGTGCTGATTAGATATTAAATGTCTGATTAAAGTTTTTAATTCATCCGAAACTTTTAAGCTTAAACCAGAGGTTGCAATATTTATGCAATGCCTATCCATAGTATCACATTAAATTTTATTGAATAAGAGAGGGGTTTTAATGTGCTCTTTATAATAGGTATAAAAAGCACATTTCAGATTAATTAGCTAAAGTCTAACTCTTTTTCAAATGACTTTAACTCGTGGCGAGCCATTGCTAAATTTGACTTACTCCGGTCAAGGACTAAGTAAAGGAATAAATTATTATTACTTTCTAGAGGTCTAATTAAATAGTAAGCCTTACCTAATGTAATTAAAATGTCTTCAATATTGTCATTTAATTTCAAAGCATTGGCGATGTTTCGTTTTGCGCGGATTACTTCTGTTTTGCCGGCAGCTGCCAATTCTAAATCAATTTCCCCACCACCTTGAGTTGCAAGTGATAAACCACTTTCTGAATCAACAAGTGCAGATGCAATAAAACCATCAATTTCAGTTAAGCTATCTAAAGAAAGTTTAGCCATGTTTTTATCTCTCAGGATTCTAAAATTATATTTACTACTTTTTCCTAAAAGTAGTTGAAATTCATTATATTTCTGCTCAATTTGAAGTCAATAAATCAAAGAAATAGAGAAATTGTTGTTTTGGGAAATAAGTGACAGAAAATGTCAGATTATAAAAAATATTATAAGATTATTTTTACATTATACTTTTAATATTGTGCTGAGTTTTACATTATATATTTTAAAATCTAAATAAAACAATTGTAATAGAATGTTAATAAAATATTGAAAAATAAAATATTCTAATTTTAATCATAAAAAGGGGAATAATGAATTCCCCTTTTTTTATATAAAAATCAAATTAAACGAGCTGTGTATAAATACAGTAGAGATAGCCCAAAATTGCTAAAGCAACTACAGGGGCAACAATCTTTGACCATGTAGGTACAGAAATTTCGGCAGCTTGTTCTTCAATATGCACGTCATCATGATGAGGTTGGGCTTGGTGAACCATTTGGTTGAACTCCTTCATTGTTGTATCCAATGATAGCTCTTCTTGTTCCACAGGTTTAGAACCAATTAATTCATTTAGGTGGTTTGTTGACCAAACCCAATCTTCAGCTTGACCTGATAAGTGTTCAATCTGACCTAAAATTAATTCATTTAAGCCATTATGCCCAAAACCACCTGTTTCATCGAGCTGATTAAGTTCTGCTAACTGCAAAGTTAAAATCTCAGAAATACTCTGTTCTAGTTCTGAATTTTTTAAAGTCGACTGATTATGTTTAGAAGTCGTTAAATGACGAGCAACTTCTTGAATATAAAGTGGATCTGAGGTTTTGATTTCTTGATAAATCTTATTGTCATTCTGACGCCATAAACTAATCAGTTTTCCAAGCGTAAGTATATTCACCTCATCAATCAGTTTATTTTTTTCATTAACTGGATATTGATTTAAAAGCTGAGGCTTTTGAATTTTTATCTGCTCAGCAAAGTATTGGACTAAATCAAATGCCATGCTTTCTTCCTCTAAATTTAATCTAAAATTCTTAACGATGGTTTTTTCTTAGTCGATGTTGTTTCAGTTGCTTCTTGTACTTCTGACTCTACTGTATTTTCTACAGGTGTTACATTGGCATATTCTTCAGGATCAAAGAATAAACCTTGTCCATTTTCTCGTGCATAAATCCCTAGAACAGCTTGAATAGGAACATAAATGTCTTTTGATGCTCCGCCAAAACGAGCTGAAAAAGTAATAGCTTCATTGGTAATAAGCAATTGATGAACTGCATGGGGCACAATATTTAGAACAATTTGCCCATCTTTAACAAATTGTTGCGGAACGTCGGTATACGGTTGTGTCGCATCAACTAATAGATAAGGAGTAAGCTGGTTATCACAAATCCATTCATAGATTGCACGAGCAAGATAAGGACGTGTAGGGGTTAAATCAATAGTTTGCTCAGACATATCACGCTATTCCATATTTAATAGTTCATTGTAACGGTTTTTCTCTTGAGGCGTCATTGATTTAGCAAAAGAAGGCCGTTCAAAGATACGTTTACAGTACAAAAATATAGGTCGACAGTGCTGTTTTGGTAAATCAATTCCCATGCTATTTAATCTTAAAAAGATAGGGGCAAGCATGCAGTCTAAGATTGTAAAATTCTCAGACATGAAATACGGAAAATGCTGAAATAGGGGAGTAAGTGAAATTAATGTTTCACGTAGTTCTTTTTGAGCTTTTTGCTTTTGTTCGGCATTTAGTGAGTCAGCATGTTTTAACATGTGATCTGCTAACTTAAACCAGTCGTTTTCAAGTCTCCAGATATACTGACGCTGTTCCGCACGCATCATAGGTGCATCTGCATAAAGCTTACTTTGACGATAACGATCATCTAAATATTCAGCGATGATAGGTGCTGAAAATAATTTAAGATTTTGTTCGACCAACATCGGTAATTGGTTGTAAGGATTTAAGCTGGCTAAATCTTCATCTTCATGGTCAGTTATGATTAATTGATATTTGATTTGTTTTTCTGCTAATAAGAAACGAATCCAATGAGAACGGAAATCATCAGCATGACTGTAAAGGGTAATCCCCTGAATAGAGGTGTTTTCGACCGACATATCACAAGACGACGTGGTTGAGTGAATCGATTAGGATACTAAAAATGCTGTAGGAAATCACGGTTCTAAAGAGATAGTTTGTTTATATTTATAAGTTTGTATTTGCTGGCTCTATTTTCATAATAAAAAAGCCTTGGAAAAATCCAAGGCTTTTTGTCCAACTCGATAAACGAATTAACGTTTAGAGAATTGAGGACGTTTACGAGCTTTACGTAAACCAAGTTTCTTACGTTCAACTTCACGAGCATCACGAGTAACGAAACCAGCTTGACGTAGAACAGGTTTTAAAGTTTCGTCAGCAGCGATAAGCGCACGAGTAATACCGTGACGGATCGCGCCAGCTTGACCACCGATACCACCACCTTTAACAGTGATGTAAAGGTCAAACTTTTCAGTAACTTCTAAAAGTTCTAAAGGTTGACGAACAACCATACGAGCAGTTTCACGACCGAAATATTGCTCTAAAGTACGGTTGTTAATAACGAGTTTACCTGTACCAGCTGACAAGAAAACACGTGCAGTTGCGGTCTTACGGCGACCTGTACCATAATTAGTAGCCATGTGCTGTATCCCTTAGATGTCCAAAACTTGTGGCTGTTGAGCAGCATGCGGATGCTCAGTACCAGCGTACACTTTCATTTTTTTGATCATTGCATAACCAAGAGGACCTTTTGGTAACATGCCTTTAACCGCTTTTTCAAGAACAGCTTCAGGTTTGTGAGCAATTAACTTCTCGAAGTTAGTCTCACGGATACCACCAGGGAAACCAGTATGGCGATAATATTTCTTATCAAGTGATTTTTTACCAGTCACTTGAACTTGTTCAGCATTAATCACAACGATGTAATCGCCAGTGTCAACGTGAGGAGTATAAGAAGTTTTGTGCTTACCGCGTAAACGACGAGCGATTTCAGTCGCAAGGCGACCTAAAGTTTTGCCAGAAGCATCAACAACATACCAGTCATGTTGAACTTCAGCTGGCTTAGCGCTGAGAGTTTTCATTAAACCACTACCTATTATAGTTGGTTTGGACTATGGAATCTGTCCAAACAAAAGGAGCGAGCATTCTAAACGAGTTTGTCCTAACTCACAAGAAAAATCCAGTTTAAGCCATATAATTTAATCCATAAACTGATGAATGTCAGATATGTTAAAATCAAAAAAATTCTTGTTATGTGTCTGGAGTGATTGTGCTGCCATTATATGTCACTTCCGGTGAGCCGGCTGGTATTGGTCCAGATATCTGTTTGAGCTTGGCTAAGCGGGTTGATGAACGCCCTGTTGTTGTTTTGGGTGACCAAAATTTATTAGAGCAACGTGCCCAAAAACTTGGGATAAATATTCAATTTATAGAATATACCGGACAGCTTGAGTCATCATCTCTGAATGAACTCTATATAGAGCATGTGCCTTTAGAAGCAGCTGTCATTGATGGTCAATTAAACCCAGCTAATGCAGCCTATGTATTAGAACAACTGCGTCGCTCAGCTGATTATGCAATGTCTGGTAAAAGTATGGGGGTAGCCACGGCTCCAGTCCAAAAATCGGTTATTAATGATGCTGGTATTTTGTTTAGTGGTCACACTGAATACTATCAAGAATTTGCAGGGGTAGAGCGCGTTGTCATGATGCTTGCAACCAAAACTTTGCGTGTCGCGTTAGCAACTACACATTTGCCTTTAAGGGATGTTGCCGATGCAATTACCAAAGAGCGATTGCATCAGGTCATTGATATTTTACTGCATGATTTAAAAACTAAATTTAAGATAATAGATCCACGTGTACTCGTGTGTGGCTTAAATCCTCATGCAGGTGAAGATGGTTATTTGGGGCGTGAAGAAATTGAGACCATTAATCCGGTACTCGAAAGTTATCGAGCGCAAGGGATTAAAATGAGTTTAAGCTTGCCGGCAGATACCTTATTTACTCCAGAACATCTTAAAAATGCAGACGCTGTACTTGCCATGTACCATGATCAAGGTTTACCTGTGTTAAAATCACAAGGGTTTGGTGAAGCCATCAATATTACATTGGGTTTGCCTTTCATTCGAACTTCGGTTGACCATGGCACTGCATTGTCTTTGGCTGGGACTGGTTTGGCAAAAAGCTCAAGTTTAAATGTCGCTGTTGATTTAGCTTTATCTTTAGCAGCGAGCTAAATTTTTCATGTTGGAAATGTTCTATGTATCAAATTAATGCCCTAAACCCGAAAGATGAAGGGCATAAAGCTCGTAAACGTTTTGGTCAAAACTTCTTACATGATCAACGAGTCATTGCCAAAATTGTGCGCTCTGTAAGTCCGCGTACAGGCGACAATATTGTTGAGATTGGACCTGGTTTAGCTGCCTTAACCTCTCCTTTAATTGGGGAGTGTGATGCATTAACAGTAGTGGAGCTAGATCGTGACTTAGCTGCTGGGCTACCAGAACGTGTTCCACATCCTGAACGTTTGACGATTATAGAAGCTGATGCATTAAAATATGACTTTAGCGAACTGGTAAAAGATGGCCGACCATTACGTGTAGTCGGTAACTTACCTTATAACATTTCAACCCCATTACTTTTTCATCTCTTGGAATTTGGCAGCAAAGTTAAAGATATGCACTTTATGCTGCAAAAAGAGGTGGTTGACCGTATCACTGCTGAACCAAATACGAAAGAATATGGACGCTTGTCGGTAATGATTCAGTATTACTGTCAACCAACATTTTTATTTGAAGTGCCGGCTGGGGCATTTAACCCGCCACCTAAAGTAACGAGTGCTGTTTTCCGCCTTGTTCCGTATGATCAAAAGCCAATTACAGCAAAAGATGAAAAAGCTTTAGCTCGACTGGTTGCCCATGTATTTACTCAGCGCCGCAAAACATTAAGAAACAGTCTTAAAGGTATGATTGCAGAAGATGGCTTTGAAAAAGCTGGTGTTGATCCAATGGCTCGTCCAGAGACCTTAACACTTGCCCAATTTGTTGCTTTGGCCGATCAAATGGTGGCGTAAATGACTAAGCGTTTTAACTATATTATTGGCGATGTGCAGGGGTGTTTTGAAGCTCTAAAAGCCTTGCTTAAAGAAATACGTTTTGATCCAGATCAAGACTTTTTATGGTTTGCTGGTGATTTAGTCGCACGTGGTGAAAACTCGGTAGGGGCATTACGTTTTATTAAAAAGCTTGCTGATCGTGGAGCTGCTGCAACTGTACTTGGAAATCATGACCTGACTTTAATTGCGGGTGCGCGTGGTTTAAAAGAGATTAAAGAAAAAGATCGTACCCAAGACGTTATTGATGCTATTGATGGTGATGAGTTAATCGATTGGTTACGTAAACAGCCATTATGTTTATTGCCAAACGAGCATACGATCCTTACTCATGCTGGCATACCTTGTATTTGGGATGCGCAAAAAACTGTAACGTTGGCAAAAGAGGTTGAGGCTGTACTCGCAAACGAAGATTTATCTGTATTGGATGCTTTTTTAGCAGACATGTATGGTTCTAAACCAGATTTGTGGGAAGATAACCTAACTGGTTCTGCGCGTTTACGTTGTATTACCAATTATTTGACTCGCATGCGTTTAACCAATGCCGAAGGGGCTTTAGAGTTTAGTTTTAAAGATTCTTTGGATGCACCAATGCCAGATGGTTATTTACCTTGGTTTGAATTTCCGAGCAAAGCCGCACAAACTCATCAGATTATTTTTGGTCATTGGGCTGCGCTCGAGGGCCGAACTATTAATGAGCAGATCCAGAATATCGATGGTGGCTGTGTTTGGGGCAGAAAATTAATGGCTTATCGATTTGAAGACAAAGAAATTTTTTCTGTTGACAATCCTGTGCAAATATAAGAAAAGCAATGCTTTGCTATGAACGTAAGATGAAGCTTGTAGCTGAGCTAAAAATAAAAAAGCCGCAGAAGCGGCTTTTTTTATTAGGAACTATTATTCTACTCGAATCCAGATTTGATTACGCCCTAAAGCTGAAACTCCGAGATAACCGCGCATATGTAAGCGTTTGCCAGTTGAACTAAGTTTTGCTTTAAGCCCGTAAACTTTACCAGTATTCGGATCTAAAATTTTACCGCCAGTATAGTTCAGTCCATCTACCTGTTTTAAACCAGTTGCGATATCCAGACCTAAAATCGGTTTATTGGTATATGGCGCAGGGCAATTATCACAAATTTCTTTAGGCGTATAACCTGGGCGTGGCGTTACTTTGATAATTTTCCCAGCATATGTCCCGTTCGCTTCTTTTCGTATTTCTACCTGTGCTTTAGGAGCACCTGTCTTATCATCAATTGTTTGCCAGAGACCTGTAATATCTGCTGCGAATGTAGCAGTATTAATCCCCAATAAGAGCAGAGCTCCAATAAAAATTTTCCCCATAATTAAAAATCCTTTTAACTTTGAAAGGTCATCTTATTTGGAATTGATAGACCGTTCAATGTTTATTTAATCAACTTCTTAATTATGGTGTTCCAAAAGATAACATTAATGTTGGTAGCCAAATTGCAGTAAATACACCGTTCAATGCCATACCAAATGCAGCGTAACGACCTGCAACAGGCCCGCGTTGCCAAGCTTGAGCTGTTCCGATGGCGTGTGCAGCTAAACCTAAGGCTAAACCTGATGCTCTCTCATCATGAATATGTTTAAGTAAGAATGGTGAGAATGCTGCGCCAATTACCCCAGACAAAATAACAATAAGGGTTACGAGTGTTTCAGGAGCATGTAATAAAGTCGCGATGTTCAGAGCAATTGGAGTGGTTACTGCACGGGTGGCAAATGCAAGAATGGTAGGTTCAGACATATGTAACAAATAAGCCAGCCCCATAGGTAGAGCAACGGCGCTAATACTTGCAAAAAGTAAAATACCAATGACCGATTTAATTGGAAGATCATCGTAACGCATTGCAGCTAAAGGAATGGCTAAGGCTACAGTGACATAACCTAATAGATGGCCAAATAAGTCATTCACATAAAAGCGATACTGCTCATATGGCACATGCAAAACTGAAAGTAAGCCAATCACAATGAACATGCCGAAAACTAAAAGTGGAACTTGCGGGAAACGTCGGTTTAAAGGCTTTGCACACAGATAACCAATGAGTGTGATCAAAAATCCGTAGAAAATCGTAAACATTTTATTCTCCTTATAACCAACGTTTTGCCATTTTTGCATAGACCCACAAAGGTATAAGGGTACTGACCACTAAAACAAAAAGAAATAATGGAATTTCTTTACCCATATGTACCAGCATAATTAATGAACCTGCACAGATAGGTAAAAACGCGAATCCACTTTCTTTCATGATTTTATTATTGGTATCTACTATTCGAAGTGGAATTTTTTTAAACTTTCTCCAAATCAGTAAAATAATAAGTAAGCTGATTAAACCGACCAGATTACCTAATTCTGGATGACCAAAAGCACGCATGACAACGACAGAGCCTTCACGAAAACCAATAATGAGTAGTAATGTAATTACCCATGCTGTCCAGTCTATACTTTTGATCTTATCCATATTTTTTATCTCTAAAAGTTTACTTATCAAGTTTTAACTGATATCGCCCTTGATTTCAAACTCTTCCAAGGGGCGCTTAAATTGACTCGCGTGTTCTCCCAAGATTTCATCCAATGGAAGCTTTGCTTGGCGAATCAGCTTTTCTAACTTATGTGGTGCAATCTTCACATCAATATGTAATAAGCCTGCATCATCATAATGTTCAGACTCAATAACATTTAAGGCATAAAGTTGAGTACGTAATTTGCCATAAGCAGGCTTAAGTACGAGTGAAAACTTTTGAATTTGGCCCATTAAGCATTCTTGTACTGCTTTTTGGAGCAACTCTAGACCTTGACCAGAATGAGCTGAAACATACACTCGATCTGGAACGTGGGGCTCAGCATAAATGATTTTGGCCTCTTCACCACTTAGGTCAATTTTGTTGTACACCCGAAGTACGGGAGCATCAGCACCAATGTCTTTTAATACACCTTCAACTGCTTCAATTTGGTCAAGCATGTCATGGCTACTACTATCAATAACATGCAGTAAAAGGGTCGCTTCTAGTGTTTCTTCAAGTGTTGCTTTAAATGATTCAACCAAATCATGCTGTAAGTTTCGTACAAAACCTACTGTATCTGCTAGCACAACAGTACCGATACCATCCCAGTCTAAACGGCGTAGGGTTGGATCTAGTGTTGCAAATAGTTGATCAGCTGCGTAGACATCACTATTAGCTAAAATATTAAATAAAGTCGATTTACCAGCGTTGGTATAACCTACTAATGAAACTGTTGGAATAGCTGCCTTTTGTCTTGCAGCACGCCCTTGCATACGAGTCTGTTGGACTTTGTCTAATTTATCTTTTAATTGGGTAATACGAACACGAATGAGACGGCGATCTGTCTCTAGTTGTGTTTCACCAGGACCACGTAAGCCGATACCACCTTTTTGTTGTTCAAAGTCGGCAGACCAACCACGAACAAGACGAGTAGATAAATGTTTAAGCTGAGCAAGTTCGACTTGTAACTTACCTTCATGTGTACGGGCACGCAGCGCAAAAATATCTAAAATTAAGCCTGTGCGGTCAATAACTCGGCATTTTAATATTCTTTCTAAATTTCGTTCTTGAGCAGGTGATAACGCATGGTCAAAGATAACCAGACTTGCCTCTAGTTCCTGAACTTGCTCTGCAATTTCTTCGACTTTTCCAGAGCCAATAAAAAATTTAGGATTAGGCTTATTACGCTGAACCTTAATATGTTCAAGGATATCTGCACCAGCAGACTGTGCAAGTAGAGCAAACTCTTCGGCATCCAGATCATCTAATAATTGTACAGAAACACTCACTAAGATGGTGCGTTCACCGCCTTGATGCCGATCAACATATTCCACGTGGCTATAAATCCTGAAAATGGGAAAACTTTATTCTAGAGGAAACTTAAGCAAAAGGGGAAAGCGTTTGTTCTTATCCTTTAGATTAGTTATATGAGATTAGTCTAGTGTTCAGATTTATTTTATTTGCCGTTCTCTATCGTCAATGCAAGTTTATTACGAAACGTATAGAATGACTTGAGATGGGTATAACAATGATTAATCGTTAGTGAAATTTTATGGCTCAAACGCAAAGTATAGTTAATTCAACGTTAAAGAAATTATCAAAAATAGGTTTATACGGAAAAAAGGTCACTTCTGCCACGGCCGCAATTAGTGAAGGTTTTTATCTAGTTTATCGACATGGGCTTTATAAAGATCCTAATAATCCTGTTAATACACGTTATGTCCAATACTTTTGCCGCCGTTTATGTCAGGTTTTTAATTTAGATATAGAAGTACATGGCACAATTCCTAGAGAACCTGCTTTATGGGTAAGTAATCATATTTCTTGGCTAGATGTTGCGGTTCTAGGTTCAGGTGCGCGAGTTTTCTTTCTGGCTAAAGCTGAAATTGAAAATTGGCCTATTCTTGGAAATTTAGCCAAAAGTGGTGGAACGTTATTTATTAAGCGTGGATCTGGCGATTCCGTCAGAATTCGTGAGCAAATTGCTGAATTTTTAAAACAGAATATTCCAGTATTATTTTTCCCTGAAGCCACAACTACAGATGGGCATTCTGTTAAAAAAGTACATGGACGATTACTAGGAGCAGCAATTGAAGCACAGCGTCCAGTACAGGTTTGTTTGATTTGTTATGTAAATCGCGATGGACAATTAGATACAGTTGCGCCATTTATTGGTGACATGACATTTGCCGAACATATTCAACGCGTACTTGAAATGCCTAAAGTAACAGCTCATCTGTTAACTTTGCCTCCAATTTCAGTGGAAGGGCATGACGTCAAAAGTTTAACGCGCGAAGTTCAAGAAAAAATGGTAGAAGGTTTGGCTCAACTACATCAAAAAGTACTTAAACCAAAAAACTAATTACATAAATCCTTCAAGTGGCAGCCATGAAAGAAACTTCATGCCTGCTTTTTGCCACCATTTCATCTCAGGTTCCTGTCTATAAATTACAGGACCATTTGGAGTTTCTTGCTGCCAATAAATATGATTGTTAGTGTCGAGCTTTAATTTATAAGCATACTTATTTAAATTTTCATCCATTGTATGGTGAATCGTCTTAGCCAGTGATGGGCTATCTAAAATCACACCAATTTCAGTATTTAAGTAAGCTGAGCGCGGATCAAAGTTAAATGAACCAATAAAAACCTGCTCATCTAATGCCATAAGTTTAGTATGCAAACTTGATCGGCTTAGCCCTTTCATATTTACTTTAGCTTTAGTGGCAAGCTCATCTGTATTTTTATTTAAATCTCTTTTATCTGGTGTTGGTAAAAATTCATAAAGTTGTACGCCGTTTTTAAGCAGCTCTTTACGGTATTTCCCATAAAAGGCATGTACAACAGCAACGTCATTCGCTTTGAAAGAGTTCGTTAAAACTCGAACTTCAACACCCTCTTTGGCAAGCGTGCTTAAAATCTTGGCACCTTGTTTTTCAGGAATAAAATAAGCAGAGATTAAGTCAACGTTACTTTCTGGTTTTTCCAAATGATTAATCAACTGGAAATTGAGGTGTTCTTCTTTCTTAGCTTTCGATTTGATCTTATCAGGTGAGTCTTTTACGACTTCTGCTTTGACCCAATCAAATTGAATATTGTGATTTAGCCATTGATCAAATGCATGAGATTTTGCGGTTAAGTTTAAAAAGTTTTGGACGGTAGCTTGTTGATAGTGTGCTTCAAGCTGTTCTTTTAAGCCTTCATAGCGTAAACGGTGCTGCTCAGGACTTACGATACTTTGAACTGAATATGCATATTCATGATTCCAGTAATCATCAAACGAATTTACGATATCATCAACAGCAGCGCCTACCAACATTACATCGACATCAGAAAACTGATAGCTATCGCTTACATTGTAATATTGATTGGTCATATTGCGTCCGCCAATAAGAGCAACCTCATTGTCGGCAATAAAACTTTTATTGTGCATACGACGATTAATACGTTTTAAATCCAGCACCATATCCATCGCACGGTATTTGCGGAAACGGTAGGGATTAAAAAGCTTAACTTCAATATTTTTATGCTGAGAAAGGGCCAGTAAAATCCCTTCCATTTTTTTTGCATTATTGTCATCAATAAGAAGTCGGACTTTTACACCTCGATCAGCTGCACGAATAATCGCGTGCAAGGCTAAAGCACCAACTTTGTCATTATCCCAAATGTAATATTGTAAATCTAAAGTCTTTTCGGCTTTATCAATTAATCTAAGTCGAGCCGCGAGAGCCTCCAGAGGATCATTTAGAACATGGAAACCTGTTAACTTTGGATTTTGCTGGCGTAAAGGTGTAATAATTTTGGCAAGTGAAGTCTCAGAGGTATCAATGTCCTTTGCATATTGCACAGGCTCAACACCATGTTTTGGCAGAGTACTACATCCTGTCAAACCCACAGCAAAACTTGAACATAGGACTATAGAGGCTTTTATCAAAAAGCCTTTAGCTTGTTGATTCGTTTGAAGCTGTTTGGAATGAAAGGATTGTGCCATAATCAGTACATACGATAAGGTGAGCTAGAGTATAATTCGTGCATATTGAAAGATAAATATTGAATTTGATTACTAGCAATCAATATAAGATAAGTCGAGAGTCGTAATGTGGAATCCAAATTCAATCATTTTTTGTTTTTACTTTATTTTTTCAATACTTGCTCTATGGGGAATTTCTGAGGCTTGGATTCATCAATCACGAACCGAGACGATTCATCCATTTAAAGCTTTTGTACATCTACTCGCATTTTATCTCTCTTATCTACTTATTCCTCTCTGGTTTTTTAATTTATATGCTGCTTGGATTGGTTACTACTCAATTCATCAAGGTATTTTCATCTTTTTCTTAAGTGGCGTGTTAATTTACGCCCGATTTATCGAACCTCATTTAGTGCGTGTCGATACTCATCAATATCGCTTAAACCCAGATCGTAGTTTTGATAAGCCAGTAAAAGTAGCCTTAATTGCAGATTTACATATTGGTTTATTTTCAGGGCATGAACGTCAGCTCAAAACCATAGTTAGAAAATTAAATGAACAGCAACCTGATTTAGTGGTAGTCGCTGGTGATTGGACATATGAGCCGGAAGACAGATTGATTGAAGAGTTAAGAGTTTTAAAAGAAATTCAGGCACCTGTATATTCGGTTCCTGGAAATCATGATGAGCAATATCCTGGCCCACCAATTCAGCAACTATTAAAAGATGCCCTATTTTATAATGAAGTTGTTGATATCGAAGGTAAGATTGTTGATTTTGAAGAATTTCGTTTGATTGGTATTGGTGACCTCTGGGCAGGCAAAACCGATATGCGTTCTATGCCAGATTTACCGCAAGACAAGCCTTGGTTAATTTTATCTCATAACCCAGATACGGTAGATATGGTACCTAAATTACCGAATCGACCATTAATGTTATCTGGGCATACACATGGAGGGCAGGTAGAGCTTCCATGGTTGACTAACTATATTATGAAAAAAGTATCAATTTTAGGTCATAAGCGCGGTTTCTACTCTCATGAGCATGCGGATGTCTTTGTTACCGTTGGCACAGGAATGGTTGGAATTCCTTTGCGTTTCAGAGTGCCACCAACCATTGATATTATTGAGCTAGTTTAAAATAAAAAAGCCAATCACAGAGGATTGGCTTTTTTATGAATTAAATTTACTTATGGAATAACGACAATCGCAACACGTCGGTTAATCGCACGGTTTTCATTGGTTGTATTTGGCACATAAGGTTGTGTTGAACCACGACCAATTACGTAGATGTTTTCTTTTTTAAATCCACGTGTTAAGAAAAGGTTTGCCACACTTTGAGCACGCTCTTCAGATAACTTTTGGTTATATGTAGCATCACCAACATCATCAGTATGACCAACAATTTTCAATTTATTCAGGTCATATTTATTCAGTTGATTTGCCAGACGTACTAACTCAGCTTCATGACTCTGTTTTAACTGCGCATTATTAAAGTCAAATAATAAGCGTTCTGGTAAACCTAAAGTCCAGCCTTCATCAGTAAGAACGAAACCTTCTTTTTTGAGCAATTTTACTTGACGATATTTTAATGGACCAAAACTCAGGCACCCTGCAAGAGTAAAGCATAGCAATGCAATAAAAGAGAGTTTTAAAGATCTTGTATTCATAGATTAGCCTAAATTTAATTTTCAGGTTTATAGATAAACCAGTGTTCATCCGAATTTTTAGCCTTATACATTGCTTGATCTGCTTGCATAATGAAATCTTCGGGGCTAGATGCAAATTGTGATAAAGCAATACCTACACTGAAACTGAAGTAAATGGTTTGACCATTTAGATGCAAAGGTTCTTTACAGCTTTCGAGTAAATTTTCAGCAATAGATATTAAATGATCAGCATGACTAATGGAATGCAAAATGACAGCAAATTCATCACCACCTAACCGTGCAATAAAATCTTGATGACGCAAACGAGTTTGCAGGCGATTCGCCATTTCTTTTAAAACTTCATCGCCAGCTAAATGGCCAAATTGGTCATTAATTGCTTTGAAGTTATTGTTATCGATAAATAATAATGCAGACTTATTATCAAACCCTTTATCTTCAAACATGTCTAAAAGGATTTGGTAAAAATAATGTCTATTAGGTAATAAGGTGAGCTGGTCGTGATGAGCCTGAAAAGATAATTTACGATTTTCCTTTTGTAGCTGATTATCCCATATCTGAATTTCTTCAAGTAACTCATTAAAAACGGTATTTAAATCTTGAAATTCTTTAATTCGGTTATAAGGGAAACGAAGATTATAAGCTTTTTGTTCACTTACAATTTGAGCAATATTAGTAAGTGGGTAAATAGCCTGCATAATTTGACGATAAGTTAGATTTACTGACCACCATAAAGCGCAAACAATAAACAACATTGCAATCGCAAGCCCTACCATAATCATTTTTAGGAACTGCAATATTTTTTCAGAGCTACCAAAAAGTGTAAGTTCACCTACATTTTGCTCGTGATGATAAATTGTAAGATGAACAGGCTCATTTAAAAACCAGTGATCAAACCAGCCTTCTAAAATTGAAGTTTGACTTGATAATTTAAAACTTTGGGCGATCAGATGATGTTCTGAATCATAAATATGAATAGTACGAATTGAATGATCATTTGTGTACTCATTCAAAATCTGCTCTATTGTAATTTTATCATTAAACACGACTGCGGGCTGAATACGCTCTAATAGAGTATGACTAAGCAATTGCAAATTCTGTTTGGCATAAGTTTCCATAGTAAAAACGGAAATTGAGACAAACGTAAAAGAGCAAATAAAAAAAGTAATAGCAAAAATAGTAAATTGAGATTTTCTAAATAATGCGTGTAGTGAAGTGGACTGATACAACTTTGATATCATGATCCTTACTCCGCATTCTTAGCCAAGAGCAATACTCTCGGATCAATATGGACTTTGGAGTGACTTAAAGCATCTAAGTTAACTTTAAAGGTAGTGTAATTATTCTGAGTATATAAACAAAAGATACTTCCTATCTCGCACTCTGAATTATTAATACTTAAAGAAAGTAAAGAATGATAAGGATAGTTTTGAATAAGGTTTTGTTGTTGCTGCGGAGAAGTACTAGAAAAATAGACAGCCTGACAATGTGACCGAGCAAAATCTTTCGCATTTACAGTTTGAACACGATAATTATAAGACATTTGCTGGATATAAGATTGAAAAGTAGATGTAATAGAAGGGTTATCAATTACACAAAGAGTAGGAGTATTTACATTCTCCCACTTACTGTAGCTTAGGATAGATAAAGTAAGTACATAGAAATTATGTTTTGAATTGGCATAACAAGGCCCACTCGTAGCAAGCACTACAAGTATGCAAACAAATACTTTTTTAGCGAACTGCCACATGGTGAGTTAATGCCAAACTATTGCACGAATAATCTATTCTACATGAAGTTGATAACGTAAAAAAAGTTTAATATCTCATCTAAAAGTGACTAAAAAGCTTAAAAAGTGTCCAGTTGATGATATTGATTTAAAAAAAGGGTTGCAAAGGGTTATTAATGGTCTATAATGCACATCCATCGGCGGTGATGCAGATAGAAACTTGTTGAAAAACAGTTACTTGTGATTAATTTGATTGCTTTAAGTGATG
>NZ_JAKTHX010000005.1:0-70216 GCF_027854635.1 Acinetobacter sp. AOR43_HL | reverse complement strand
TCGCTGGCGATTGGCGTACTTCCGCCTGTAGGTAAATTATCAATCCTTGTATTTAAGGTTAAAACTTCGCTGTCTAGTTGTTTTTTATTGATTGCATCAGTATCGGCTGTACCTGCCTTAACATTGGTAATTTGTTTTTCTGCACCTGCTTTACCAACCGAAATACTGTTGTCTCGGTCAGTTTCAGAGTCGTTACCTAAAGCCGTTGCGCCTGTATGCGTGGCTTTGCTATAACTACCAAAGACACTGCTATTCGTTGCGCTTGCTGTATTGTTAAAACCAACGGCACTACTGCCTACACCTGTTGCATTATTGATGACCCCAACCGCACTACTGGCGATACCTGAAGAAATATTAGATTTACTCCACCCTTGAACATAATCCAAAAAGACCTGTTTTTGTGCCAAAGTGAGCGTAGTATTACCATTAATAGAAACAATGTCATTTGCAGTTACATTGGATAAATCCGAATTAGCTGAAACACTTGAAGAGGTCACAATCGTCGTCACACTACTACCAGTACCATAAGTAATCGTGTTACCATTTATAGAAGCCTGACCCGGCAGACTAAAACCATTCCCGACTGCTATACTTCCAAACCCTGTTGCCTGATTTCTGTGTCCTAATGCACTACTCTTAATGGCACTTGCTACATTCTCTGAACCCACCGCAGTGCTATGAACACCCGATGCATTATTCAAATAACCCAATGCACTGCTCATAGCACCCGATGCAGCATTGTTATAACCCATGGCATTACTAGCACCACCCAATGCAATATTATAAGTGCCCAATGCACTACTAGAATTACCTGAGGCTATATTGTTTACACCAACCGCATTGCTATTTTGACCCGATGCTTCATTTCTAAAACCGACTGCACTGCTACTAAAACCTGATGCGCTATTCTCAAAACCCATCGCACTGCTGCCACTACCCAATGCAATATTTGCTGTACCCATCGCACTGCTATAATCGCCAATCGCAATATTTCCGCCTTTTTTCGCTGCATTGATAAACGCTGCAACTTCGGCTGGGTCGGTTATTTTGATACTATTGGCTGTAAATGAATCAATATCATCAAGACTGGTACCTGTTCCTGTGGTGGTTACCGTAATGCCACCCACTTTGGTAATTTTATTTGTTCCTGCTTCTTTCGTAGTTGCATGTGCATAACCTTTCGCTGAACCTAAAGCCGTGTCGGTTGAAATATGAGCGTAGTTATCATCTGCCCAAACATTCACTCCAGTAATCGCTGCAATACTCAACACCAAACTCTTGAGCACCAATGGCTTAAAGGAAAAAACGAAATTTTTTCCTTGCTCATCATCATGAATATTGCTTAGGCTATTTGATTGTGTACCTGTAGTGTTGTCGGTCTTACCTGCACTTTTGGCATGCTCCGAAACAACAACCATACGCCCCAAAGATTTATTCCAGATTTTTTTAAAGATGTGGTTCATATCTGTACCTGTTTTTTAAACATTTGGTACAATTACAAAACATTACATACAAAGTTGTATATCACTGAAAACTGGTATTCTGACGAATGGTAATAACTTTTTAGAGAAAAAATAGCATCTGGTAGATGCTATAAATATATTACAGCTTTGTTGCACAAAGATTTGAAATACAAAGCCCCCCTAATTGAGCTAAATTTAAGGCGTAACTTGGGTAAGTGGTCGACCTAATTCCGTAAATCTGTTGAGGCCTGCTACACGTGCATGAATCTCATTCACTTGGCTATCAAAACGCCTTGCACTGAGTTTATCTCCTAATCATTTAATGCAGTGCATCTTAGTTTCAACCAAACTTCGCCGATGATAGCCTGACCATTTTTTCCATAGTGTCCTGCCTAAACGTGTAACTGTTCGAAGAAATTCGTTTGGCTCTAGCGAGCTGATCTTTTTATCTTTCCATGGTTTCGCATTTTTTTCTAGGTGGAATCACCGCATGCGCTTGCCGATCTGCAATGGCCTGACAGCATTGCTTGGTGTCATAAGCTGCATCGGTATAAACAGAGTCAATCTGCTCATCTTGTGGAATCTGATTAAGTAAATCACCAAGCACCTGTGAATCACTGAGATTATTGGTTGTAAGCTGAACTGCTCGTATTTGTAGGGTTTTAGCATCTATGCCAATATGTAGTTTACGCCATTGGCGACGATATTCAGCTCCATGTTTCTTGCGTTTCCATTCGCCCTCAGCTAGAAACTTCATGCCTGTAGAGTCTATGAGTAGACGCAGGCCAATTGGTTGTGTGGTAGATTTTGTGTGTAGGCTTCTTCATTTGAAAATTATATCGATGAAAAAAACATTACAGATAGGTTTGTGCAACAAAGCCAATAAAACCTGAAATACCAAATTACAGTGATAGCCAAAACCCTGTATTCTGCCTATGCTAGAAACCGGGAATCACTTTTTAAGTCTTATTATGGTTCATCTATCTCAAACTGAGTTGATCTTGCCTGTACCTGTCTTTATTCTGGAAGACGATGCCGTCATGCAACAGCGTTTAAAAAGAATACTGTTAGAAATTGGCTATGCAGAAGACGCCCTTATTTTTGCCCAGACCTTATCTGAGGCAATAGACATGCTTAAACAGTACCCAATTTCCTTTTCATTGGTTGACCTCGGTTTACCCGATGGCAATGGTATTGATTTTATAGAAAATTTAAGACAGACCGATGAGGTCTCACCTGTTTTGGTCATCTCGGCATGGAGTACGCAGGAAACTATTTTAAAAGCAATACAAGCAGGTGCAACGGGTTATCTTTTAAAAGAACGGGATGATTTCGAAATCATGTTATCAATTCGTAGTATATTACGTGGTGGAGCACCCATTGACCCATTTATTGCCCAACAAATTTTGTCAAAAATTCCATTTGAACAAAAAGTAAAAGATGTGGCGACGGTAGAACAAAATAATTTACTCTCAACTCGGGAATTTGAAATTCTACAACTGGTTGCTCAGGGAATGACCAACCGAGAAATCGCCGATTTTCTTCATTTATCAAAATATACAATCGAATGCCATATCAAACATATTTACCGAAAGCTGTCGGTCAGCAGCAGATCCAAAGCCATCAATACCGCACGTTCATTAGGTATTTTATAAAATACCTATGCTTATGCTTGCTGCTTGTGCTCGGGCAAAACGTTTTTGCAGCATCTTCTACATCTGAACAGACTCACTGTACTGCCACTATTCAGTCGGTCCAAATGGCAAAAGCCACTGGGCAAGATGGTATTCAACGTCCTGAAACAGGTTGGCAAAATGTAAAATTGCCCGATCATTGGGATCAGCGTAAGTTCTACTATACGGGCAGTACATGGTACAAAATCGTGTGGGATTATCAGTGTCCAACCACAACAAAAAAACCAATCACCATTGTGATTAGCTATATCAATATGGCTGGTCAGGTTTTCATTAATGATGACCTGTTATGGCAAGATCAATCCTTAGTTGAACCACTTTCCCGTAGCTGGAATATGCCTCGTTACTGGAGTTTACCCTCCTCTATCCTTAAACAGGGTGAAAATATTGTCTGGGTACGTGTCATCGGAGTTAAGACACAGAATTCAGGTTTAGGTCAGGTTTTATTAGGTGATGCAACTGAGGTGATGCCTAAGTTTCAGGTCTTTTGGAATCAACAACGTGTCTTAATGTTCCTGAACTTAATTTCCTCACTCACTTTGGGTCTTGTTGCCTTTTTAGTCTGGATTTTTCATCGTAAAGACCAACTTTTTGGCTGGTTTACCTTAGTAACGCTCATGTGGAGCGTGGTGGTGTTTAATACCATTATGCTAGAAGCACCTTTCGGTTTAACCACATTACAAATCGCTCGTATCAGTATCACCTGCTTTTTTGCTTATAGCCTATTTTCCTGTTTTTACGCATGGCGTTTGGCACAACGCAAATTTCCACGTTTAGAAAAAATTTTGTTGTTGATGCTATTGATTGCGATTGGTATGGCCATACTGTTACCTGATACCGCGCTATACAATTTTATCTCGGGTACTTTTTTCCTTGGCCTATTGGTTCTATTAATAAATTTTATCAGTTATCAATGGATTGCCTATCGTTCCAAATTATTGGAAGCTTATTTACTGGCATTTGTATTTCTCTTTTTTATTATCGTGAGTATTCATGATGTGTTGTTTTTAATAAAAGGGATAAGTCATTTCATGTTAATGCCTTATACCGCACCTTTAACCACATTATTCATTGCGATTATTTTGGCATTACGTTTAGCCAAAAATTTAAGAGAAATTGAAAACTTTAACCAGACACTCAAACAAAATATTCTTGAAGCCCAAAATGAGTTGACACTTTCACTCAATACCCAACATCAACTTGAACTGGACAATGCCAAACTACAGGAACGCTTACAGCTTGCCCATGATTTACATGACGGTTTGGGTGGTTCCCTCGTCCGATCAATGGTCACAGTCGATCAAAGCCAGGCGAATCTCAGCAATCAACAGTTTTTATCCATGCTCAAAATACTAAGGGACGACTTGCGGCAGGTGATTGACAGTGGTTCAAGTACAGGTGCCAAAGTGCCTGACACACCCATTTTATGGGGAGCGCCTTTAAGGCATCGTTTCACTCAACTGTTTGATGAGCTGGACATCACAACAAAATGGTCTTTTCCTGAATCATGGCAAAAACAGCCAACTCCGCTGGTGTGTTTAACATTGCTTCGAGTCGCAGAAGAAGCCCTGACCAATATCCTGAAACATAGTCAGGCAACATCGGTAAAATGCGCCCTGTCTTTCTCCAATGGGCAACTGGTACTGGACATTGAAGACAATGGCATTGGCTTTGATGTAGAAGCTGTTAAAAATGCAGGAATGAGTGTTGGGCTAAGAAGTATGCAAACACGTCTGGAGCGGCTGGGTGGACATCTTACGGTTCAATCCGAGGCTGGAAGAACCTGTTTAAAGGCCTGCTTGCCTGTTTAGCTTCTATTTTCATTACTTGCAAACTTTTTCCGAGAAAGAGCACTACTAATTCCATAATTTGAAAAATGGGTAATCCCCCCTAAAAATAAAAGGATGTAAAAGTAGAATTTTCTCTTAAGATCAAAGCAGGAGATTCTGCATGAAAACATCTAAATTTACTGACAGTCAGATTATGTCTATTTTGAAACAAGCGGAGTCTGGCACGCCTGTTGCCACCCTTTGCCGTGAACATGGTATGAGTAATGCGACTTTTTACAAATGGCGGGCTAAATATGGCGGCATGGATGCCTCATTAATTACTCGATTGAAAGAACTAGAAGCCGAAAATGCCAAGCTAAAAAAGATGTATGCTGAAGAGCGGCTTAAAGCTGAAATCATTCAGGAAGCCATGTCAAAAAAGTGGTAAAGCCATCTTGTCGTCGTCAGATGGCACAACAAGCCGTTGGTGATCATGCCGTCAGTATTCGTTTGGCCTGCCGTGCATTTAGTATCAGTGAAACCTGCTACCGTTATCAGTCCAAATTGAACGATGACAATGCACTGATTGCAGAACAATTGATTGAACTCACCGAAGAAAATACAGATTGGGGCTTCGGGCTATGCTTCTCTTATCTACGCCATGTTGAGAAGTGTGGTTGGAATCATAAGCGTGTTTACCGTATTTACTGTGAGCTGGCATTGAATCTGCGGATCAAACCAAGAAGACGATTAAAACGACATGTACCTGAACCATTGAAGGAACCAACTCATCCAAATCAAGTATGGTCATTGGATTTTATGCATGATCAGTTAAGTGATGGACGAAGTTACCGTTTGCTTAACGTAATTGACGACTATCGACGTGAGGGTTTAGTGATTGAAGCAGGTTTTTCACTGCCTGCACTGCGCGTCATTCGTACACTTAACCAATTGCTCGAATGGAGAGACAAACCGCTTGTGATTCGCTGCCTTGCGTAGCAATGCTACTCAGGACCTGAATTTATCAGCCACGAATTCGTACGTTGGGCAGCTGAGCATGGTATCCGTATTGAATATATTCAACCAGGCAAGCCACAACAAAATGCTTATATCGAACGATACAATCGTACAATGCGTTATAGTTGGGTGAGCAAACATTTGTTAGATACATTGGAGCAAGTACAAGATTATGCAACACAGTGGTTGTGGCACTACAATCATGAACGACCACATCAAGCTAACGGAGGCAAACCACCTTTGATGGCTGCTTAACCTCTACTTTTAAATTCAGTTATTTATGGGAGGATTACCAGATGAGGGTATCGTTCTCGTATACCGTCATTAGGATGAATATTTTCAGGTTGTAGGTACTGAAATTTCAGCTTTTTCATATTGCCTCCTAGGTCACATTACCTAGAAGGGGTCCTCTGCGTAGTAGTTCATTGTTTTAAACCCTTAATTTATCGTTGATCCATTGTTTTTAACGAATTCTCTAAGCTGCCAACCCTTCTCTTTATTTAAAATAATAACTGATGATCGTATCTTTATGATCTCCCCAGCCTGTCGAGATATCCGTCAATTCAACACCATTTTTCTGGTAACTTTTTACTCGGTATAAATAAGACCGTGGTGGAGAAATATCATTGGTTCGTACTTTCTCAATCAGAATGAAAGTCTTGTCATCTAACCATCTTACTCTTAATGGTAATGGATCTTGACATTGCCCTATTTCTGCATACATTGCAGCATCTTTTCCATTCTTGGCAAAAGACAAGCCTGCACATTCTACATCGGGTAAATCTAAGACTAGTCGTTTACCAACTAAGCTTTCTTTTACGCCTGCACTAGCCAAGGTTGAAAGACTTAAACATAACCCTGCAAATATTAATTTTTTCATTTGAATAGACTCTTAATTTTGTTGTTAAAACACATTGTCAATAAAGCCACACTGTAAGATGTGTTGTGATGGATTTACTGGATTGTCATAAAGGCTAATAAAAGCAATCATGTCATTGGGATCAGATACATCTCGTTTATAGGGCTGGCTATAGATATAAATTTGTTTGGGGGTATAGACCTTTTGATAGTGGAAAACCTCTCCATCAAAGACCTTTAAATGTGGATATTGCCGAAAGACTTTGTGGGTTTTGCTTCTGTTTTGATCATCATGCATTGAAGCTTTATCCCACTGCTGTTTAAAGCTTTTCAATTGTTGTCCGCTATAGCGACTAAATTGAATATTCAATCCATCCTCGATCTTTTGTTTGGTGCTATTAATGTCATCAGCACGATAGATTGCGGTTTTTGCCCCTGCAACACTGACATGTACTAAGGTTTCAATCCTTTTAATGGGATTGCTTTTGCTGTTGGGTAAATAAACTTCGCTTTCAGGACAATCTTCACAGAAATTTTCATCATCAGGATCATTGATGACGCTGCTCTTTTGTTTGCGGTACTGCTGTTGAAATTGTTGCTGTAATGAGGTGATTCCAGATGGCCATTTCATTTCGGTGCCCATCAAGGCTAAGTGGTTACTCAAAGATTGTTCTTTCTTGGCCCAATCTAGACAAGTTAATCCTTGCTCTAAGGTGAATGGCTTAGATGTAGACAGGGGTTGAGCCGTCACAGTCTGCATGATCAACAAGGTCATGCTGCTGATCAGTAGAGGTTTAAATCGAAATTTCATTTTAATGATCCTCGCATCTCCTACGGGCTTTGGCTACCCGCAAGAAGTGCTCGTGTAAAATACTTATTTATTTTTAATCGATTAACATCAGTTATTGATAATGATCCGCTGATAGTAGCTGACGGATTTCACTGGCCATTTGTGGACTACGCCAAGGAAATAGGACTTTTAGGCTGTAATTCGGTTTGAACGGATCTCGTGTACCGATATTGACTTGAAACTCTCGTTTCATCGGTGTGCGATGAACCTGTTGATTGACATGCGTTCCCATCATTGGATTGCTGATCACAGTGGTCGTGGTTCTAAAGTTATCTTCAACTAAGTTGTAGTGTCCAACGGAGGTGATGTAATCAAAGGGATATTTCACGAGGCGTTGATCAGCCTGATCAAACAGGATAATGGTTTTATCTTGGCTGTTAATCCAGACACCACGGTTTTGGTAGTTAAAGCTTTCTCCTTGACGCTTCAGTTGTTCAGTCATCCCGTCAAAGTAGGTATTTCCATATTCATAAAGGTAGTAAAGGATCACAAACCAGAATAGGTCAAAGCCAAAGAAGATGTAACCGAAAGCACCAAAGGAGAAGATTTTGGCAACGATAAGAAAGATCACGATGGGTAAGACCACACATTTTATAAAGAGCTTGGATTTTTGTGGACGGTGTTCAATGGGTATGATTTTGGGTTTGCTTAATTCAGTCATGGTTATTTCCCGCATGTTCAATGCAATGCACAATCACCAGCAGATATAAAAAGATTTATTTTTTATAGGCGTGACTTAGCCATCCACCGTTGGATTGTTCTTGTAAAAATATTGTTTGAATACAGATGAATAATAAAAATTAGCCGTATCGCCCTCGTTGCAAAGCACAACAGGGTTGAACATGGGGTGAGTCGCAAATTAGAAAAAATTGGTACAGCATGAGAAGCTCCTTGAATCTTAAGAAGTTCTACCAATTACTGTCAAATAATGGTGGCAGAACAAAAGAGGGTTGACAGACTGGGATCCAAGGAACCAGCACACCCGAAGGTGTCCCCCTTCTGTCCTACCATAAAGATAAAAAGGGGGACGAGAAGGTCCACAAAAAATAGGCAGGCTATTCTCTGTGCTGGATCAACGGTCTGTCAAAACCGACTGGCAATGTAGGCCAGCGAGCCCATATTAATTTTATCCAGCGCTTTAGTCAATTTTACAAAGCGCTAAAATCTAGACAATTAGATTCGCCTCATATAATCGCATTAAGTCTTTGATTTTTCCCATAAGGTCAAATTCGTCCGATCGATCGGCTCATTTTGCTTTGATGGATGAGGTTAAAATGGACTGTTGTTCTCTATTAAAATAAAACAATAAAATAAAGAATTAAATCAGGCGCAGCTCAGCTGTTAAATTTGAAGCATTGAGATGAATGAATGCCTAATGAGCTGTTAATGAGAAGAATGAAATTTACAAATGCTGATTTAAAGAGAGCAAACTGAAGTTCCCTCTTCTTCAGTAATATCCTATTAAATGCGATAGAATAAATAATCAGCAAAGCTCAGCGGGTCGATTGAATGAACTCAGCCAGTACAACAATGGTTTTAGCAGAAGCCGTCTTGAAAACCGCGAATTTACTTGGTCTTGGTAATACTCAACTGGCTACTGTGATGGGTCTCGATCTCAAGTCGATGAACCAAATCGAATTCTCAGCTGTATTAGAACCCGCATCTGCACAAGGTGAAACTGGATTATTACTGATTCGCCTTTATCAAAGCTTATCAACACTCACTGGCGATGACTCGGAATGGATTGATTATTTTATGAATGCATTCAATACCGCAACCGATGGTGTCCCGATTCAGCAAATTCAAACCCGAGAAGGCTTAGAGAAAGCCTTAACAGTTACTGAAGCCCTAAACAATCGATGATTTATTTAACTCATTCTTTTAGCGAATCAGCCTCGATTTGATGGATTAGAAATTCTGATCATCATTTGCATCACTTCTTTTAAAACACATCAAACATTAAAGTTTGTGCTCAACACATCGCCATAAACATGATTCACAATCAAATTCCTAGCCGTCAGAAATTTAAAATATCTCCAGCAGAATCAATGAATTATTTAATGTTAAGATATGTAAAAAGATCCAATCACAGAGTTGACAGCTCAAGCGATACCCAGTTAAGCTAACTCTACACAGCAAAATCTGTGTTCAGGCGTAGGAAACCTGATATTATCTAGGTGCAAATAAATGTCGCACTTGCGGCTATTTTTTTGTCTACTGTTTAGCAGTCGTTATGGCAGTTTGACAGGACAACCGTAAGGTTGGCTGAGCCTAGATTCAGTATTTCCTACTCCTGTTAAGCTGCCACCATCATCGTAGGAAAATGATGGCGGTAAGTAATTAAACTTATCTAGGATTACTGCTATGAACGCAATTCTTCATGGTGCAAACACTTGCACACCTAAAAAACAAGCTGGTCAACTTATCGTTGAACTTGGCAAAACTATTTCAAATCCTCAACGTCAAACACTCGCCAATCTTTATATTGCTGTTGACACTGCAAACTCCTTGCTCAAAGAACTTGAACAAGCACATCAAATCATTCGTCAATGCATGCATGAAATGACTGATGAGCAAATTCTTGAAGTTGCAAAGCTCAATCAAAATAACAATCTCTCCTCTTTGTGGGCATTTCGTACACATCAACGTCACAAGATGATTGAACGTGCACAGCGTGTATTGGGAATCCGTTCTATTTAGGTCACTTAATTAATTATGTATTTTTAGCTTGCTACTGTGCACTGTATTAATCGACTGCATTATTATCGAATAAGCAGAAATAATGCTGAATGCAATCAGTGACAGCAGCAACGCTAAAGATAATAGACTTGTGAATATTAAAAGTGATTGTTTAAAACTCAGCACCAAAATCGTTTGGTTTTTGTTGTTTAGATTCAACTTGTGGTTGACTTTGAATGTTATATTGCTGTCCCAGCATTGCTGCAATTAAGTGCATCATCAGACTGACAATTTCTTCAACGAGTTTTGCAAGTTGCAGTATTGTTGCTGTAAGCTCTGCTGAATGCTCTCGATCGAATTGGTATTGCTGTTGCATTGTTGCTGCATGCTCTTGATCTGCATCTGCTTGTTCTCTAAGTCGACGCATATTTTGTTTAAATTGCTCATACTCTGAATACAATTCAACATCATCTCGTTTAAGTCTTTGATTTGTTGTTGCTGTTGCAATTGCAACTGTTTCAAATTCGACTCTTGCTTCTCCAGCACGTCGAAGCGCTTGATCCAATTTGTCGTTAAGTGCTCTAGTCTGCTGATCTGTGTAGCGAATGACATGCTCTGTTCTTGAAGTCGGTGCTCTTTCTGATGCTGTAACTGCTGTTGCTGTTCTAACTGTTCTAATTTTTCCTGTCTCGATTGTAACTCTGTGATCATCAATCCAATATTCTGAAATAGATTGATCTCGGCTTGGCTCAAGTCTGACGGACTGCTGAAACCTAAGATTTTCAAGATCTTGTTCATGTCGTCTCTGTTGCTCTGCTCGTAATGCTCGATCACGCTGAGCCTTTTTTTCATCTTCTCGACGTTTTCTTGCAAGTCTTGCATAGTACTCAGCGATGATGGCATCAAAGCTAAACTCATTTGTTCGAGTAAATCCAAAATCATCTGCTGTGTGTCGCTGCCGTTGTGATGTTGAATAATCGTATGTTGCTGTTCTTTCATAACTTATTTCTCCACGAAACAAGGAAATGTCAGATGAATATTCGGTTCTGTCGGATGGACTTTCTTTTTGCTCAAATTCAGAGTATTGCAATCGATCCATTTCGAGGAGGTGATCGCTCGGTATCGAGTGCCGTCTTCGTCCGTCAAGATTTCGGTCTCGTTTTTGGTTAAGATCGGCTGTGTGAGATAGTAGTTGGAGGGCAATATTACTAAAATATTCAGTAGCCCCATTCCAAGCAACATCAGAATAAATGTTTTCAGAATTAATTTCGGGTTGTAAGTGATCGACTGAGTTAATGCTTGATCTACTTGCTGCTGCAACTGATTTTTCTGATCTTCTAATAACAGTGTGATACTTTGGGTATTGTCCTGAATTTGGACTTTGATCAGATTCTGATTGTCTTTGATCGTATGTTGCAATTGGGCTTTGCTCTGCTGAAGATGCTTTTGCATGATCTGATCGATTTCGTTGAGATGTGAAGACAGCGTCATTTGAATATTGCTGATATTCTGCTTCAACTCTGCTCGATATGATTTCAATCCTCTGATTAAAATCTGAGTCTCGTTTTTCTGATGTTGTAGCAGATGCATAACGTTGTCTGTTGTAAGCTGCTCTTGCCTGTCTAGCTCCTTGCAAAGTTTTTTCTGCTCTATCTCGAAGTTTTGCACGAGGCATTCGAGTATTTTTTGAAATCTGATTAACTGTTCGCTGCTCATCGTTTCCACGTTCGCTATCTGCTTTTCGAACTTGCTCAAAAGCTTTGATACGTTCTCGAAATGGTTCTGAGCATTTTCTGATGTCAAATTGTCTTTCATATATTTCTCCTTGAAAATAAATAGGTTTTTTCCCGAAAGTTGGAATTAAGCTAAACTGATTTTCTCGAATTTTGGCAACTTCGCTAGCAAGTTTGTTTGTGAGTACAAATTGCATAAAGTCATCACGGTTATGTACTAAAATTTCAGAGAATAGAAATTCATTTTGATTTGTTTCTAATTCTTTTAACGAAATGGACAAGAGTCCAACATATAAATTTTCAATGAATGTTTTATAGTTTCCTCTATTCTTTTCAACTTTTTTCAGCGCAGATTGTAAATACAGCTCATAGCCTTTTTTTGTAAATCTTGCACGGTCAGGATCCTTCGGATCTGCCCACCCATATTCGGAATTAAGCTTGTCTTGCAAAGTATGAAAATGCTTTTGAAACAAACCTGGAGGGGCTATATTCATTGCTTTTCCTGACCTGAGTTCAAGCCGTGGCACAAGGATATGGATATGCTTTGACCCATTTGGTTCGTGATGCAACACAGCCGTCATGTGATATTGATCAGGTTCAAGACCACTGAAAGCTAATGCTTCGAACTGTTTTAAGACATCTTTTATTTCAATATCAGTCGGTTGATCTTCTTCAGCAAAAGCAATCACGGCAGATGTATATTTATGTTTGAAAGGAGAACTATCTGCAATTTTTGCAAAGATATGAGGGTCCCCACTCAACACTTCAACGTGCGGACGGACAATATTCATGTGATCCTTTTCGTCGAGCACATAACTTGCTGCACGTGCTGCACTGCCCGTTCCATGCCTCAACATCTTAATCAACATGATCTGCCCTCCCGTTTAAAAATATAAATGGAAATAAAAAGTCAATTTTTTAGATGGTCATTAGAAAGGTCAGCGTCTGAAGTTGATTCAAGTTCACCTTCTCCAACGACTTGCATTTGTCGCAATAAATCAGCGAGATATTTTTGTTCAATATGCTGGTGTCGGCGCTGAACTGTCTTATCAGAACGATGCAGTGACGGAGGACAAGGAAGCGGATAAAGCTGATAGATTTTTTTTAAATAGTCTTCGACAAGTAGGTACGTTCGAAGTAAGTCGACTGGTTTTCCGATTTTGTTGCTAATGTGAATTGCACGGGTAATCTGATTGAGATTATTGCCAATTTTTGCAAGTTGGAATGCAATGCTTTCGCTATCTTCTTGCGTCCTGTGATTTGACTCTTTTTTCTTCGCTACAACATGCGATTCACGAATTGAAGATCGATCAACATTCAAATTATTTTGAATATAACAACTCACGCTAAATCGAATAAAATCACTTACAGTTTTATTTAATAGACTTGCTGAATCTCTAATTATCTCTAATTCATCATCATTTAAACGCAATTCAAGTCGACTTACTCTTCTTGATTTTTTAATAACATTAGCAACAACCATAATACACCTAAAAACCGTCAATCTATTTTTAAGCTATAATAAATTTTAAAATAATAAAAGTGTTTTTTGATAGGAATTTTAAAATAATTTATATGTAGAATAAATAGTTACTCTAAAAATTTAAAACAAACACATTATTAAAAGTAGCGGTTTGGCTGCAAGCCAACCAGATTCCGTTCGTACACAATTACAACTTTTGTTGTTATTGTGTACGGACAGGGTACTCTGGCTCAACCGATTATTTTCATATTTTATGTACTTTGGACTATTAAGTGATATATTAAATATCACAAAGACTAAACACGTTCTAATTTTCAAATAAAAATAAGATCATGATCTATAGAAGATATACACCAAGAGGAATTTTAAATTTATTCTATAATTAAAACATATGCTTAACTAAAAACAACATCTAAGTTTAAAGTTTATTCTCTTAAATTAAATTAGATTAAATATTTAATCTAATTATTAAATAAATAATAGTTTTCATAAGAAAAATATTAAAATGATCAACATAAAAAACTCATAAACCCCAACTAAAACAAAAAAGCAATTAAGAAATCAAAACCCAACCACAAAAAACAAAAGTAGTAAACCGAAGAAAATACTAAAGATTAATTACTGTTATAATAGATAAAAATTAATTAAAAAAAAATAAACCTATTTCTTGATCTTTTATACACAAATCATTTTTACACAAATAAAACATGGTAGCTTTCAATGTATAGAAACTTGTTTTACTCTTCAGATCCTAATTAACAACATGAGGATTTTAAGACAACAGGCTTTCTTCAACTGCATTAAAAACTGAAGAGGTCAAAATGATAAAAAATCTTTATCTAATAAAATTAATTATTAGATATAAAAAAACTGGAGCAAGACTTTCAAATAAAAATGCGGAGGTTCAACAATGAGTAAATATTTTGAACTGCTGGATTGGGTCACCGCAGAAAAGTTTTGTGAATTGACGGGTGAACAGATCACGAACCTAAAGAATCTTAGGCCTCACTGGGAGGAAGGAAAAGTCTGGGTGAAAGTGTCTGATCGAAAAATTCTATATAGTTTGAAAGGTTATAACGCATGGGTCGAACAAGCAGCTCAGGTCTACCAAAAGGCACAAGAGCAAGATCGGGAAAAATACAGATTAACTTTAAATGGAACGACAAGCGCGAGTGGTTCACCCTCGACCTCATCGATACCCCAGCCAACTTCATTAAGGCGGCTAAGATTAGAGAAGATTTTGTAAACAAGGCTAAATACGGGATATTAAAAATCGAGGATATCGAAGCTGTCACCGCCAAACCCATCAAAAAAGCTGACGCTGCGCAAAAAATATTGCCAGCGTCAAATGCTCCGACATTTGCTCACTATGCCCAAGAATACCTTTATAACCTTTCAGATCATAAGCAAGGCACCAAGAAAAAATATCTATCAATTTTGGAAAGGCTCTGGATGCCATTATTCGAAGATATGCCGATTAATACGATCACCAGTCAAATGTTGCGTACAGCCGTCAATGGACGTGAATGGTCATCGGCTAAAACTCGAAATGATGCTTTGATTCCATTACGTGGCGTATTCGAATTAGCTTGTGATGATGAGGTGATTGATAAGAATCCATGTGACCGATTGAAAAATCAGAAAACTCAGGAGGATGAACCCGATCCATTCAATGAAATGGAAAAGGAAATAATACTGAACTGGTTAAAAGAGAAATATATTGCAGACTACCCAACCGTGTATTGGTATTTTGTGGTGGCATTCTGGACAGGTTGCCGTCCATCAGAAATTATCGCACTCACTTGGCAGGATGTAGATTTTTTAAATAAACAGATTTACATCAATAAAGGTCGTGTGAACGGCGTTCAGCAAGAAACCACTAAAACAAATAAAGCTAGATTTGTAGATTTAAATGATTTTGCTTTCGAGGCATTTCAACAACTTAGATTACTAACCTACCTCAAATATGAGCACGTATTTATCTGTGATGAGACAGGTAGGGAATTTACTACGCAAAAATCATTGAGCGAAAAGTTTGTAGCCTCACTGAAAGCGAATGGCATACGTTATCGCCCTGCCTATAACACTCGTCATACATATGCGACTGTATGCTTAATGAATGGACTTAATCCAGTTTATGTGGCTTCACAGCTAGGGCATAGTTTAGTGATGCTAATGATGCGTTATGCCAAGTGGATTAATTCAGATAAGAACAAAGAAGAGATTGCTAAAATTTCGAATAGTGCCAAAATTGTGCCAAATAAAAAGGGAATCAAACTATCTATTTGATTCCCTTTAAGATATTTGGCGGAAGCGGTGAGATTCGAACTCACGGAGGACTCACACCCTCGTCGGTTTTCAAGACCGGTGCATTAAACCGCTCTGCCACGCTTCCAACGAGCGCTATAATATAAATAAAAATTGAAGTTGGCAAATCTTTTATTTAATTTTTTAATTCAACCGCTCAAAATAAAAACAAAATATTTCAGATTTTGAGTTTTTATCTACTTATTCCTTCTTTTCATCTTAAAAAACTTTCTTTTGAGATTCTTAGCTATCTTTGACAGCAGAACACTCTTGGCATAACTAAATGATATTCTTCCATCTTTTTGATAACATACTCACAAAGATAAGAAGCTTTACTCAGGGTATTCTGCCCTTTGCAATTACTGATAAGTTTTAATTCCTGATGTAGTTTCTAACGAAACTATCTATATGAAAGAAGTTTTGGCCATATGATGAATCGCAAACTATTAACGGTTGAAGGTTATCAACAATTACAAGATGAGTTAAATGATCTTGTAAGAAAAGAACGTCCAGAGATTACTAAAATTGTGTCATGGGCAGCCAGTCTTGGTGATCGCTCAGAAAATGCAGACTATCACTACAACAAAAGAAAACTACGTGAAATTGATCGTAGAATTAGATACCTAACCAAACTATTTGAAGTCGCACATAAAGTTGAATATAGCCCAGAACAAGACGGAAAAGCATACTTTGGAGCATGGGTTGAGTTAGAAAATGACGAAGGCGAAGCTATTAAATTTCGCATAGTCGGCGATGAAGAAATTTACGGTCGTAAGGATTATATTTCTTTGCAATCGCCTATGGCAAAAGCTTGTTTAGGTAAAAGTATAGATGATGAAATACAAGTTCAAACTCCTAAGGGTAAAATGATTTGGTATATAACAAACATCTCTTATCAATAATTTAATTTTTATTACAATATAATTAAGTGAAATATAATATTGAATTATATTGTCATTGAAAATCAATATAGCTCATTGATTTTTAATATACACCTATATAAGCTCATGTATAAAAATAAAAAACATAAAAATTAAAATTAAAAAAAATAAATAAAATGCCATCGATAATAGATTAAGAACCAAACAAAATTTTATTTTTATAATAAAGAGATTATTTAACTATGAAAGGTATAAAAATTTCTGCTATATCAACCTATCATCCAGAAACAATTAGAAATAATGATTACTATTTAAATAAATTTGAAGATAAAGACAGTTTAAATAGAATTTTTGAAAAAGTAGGTAGAAATAAAAGGCATGTAATTATTGATGAGGAAGAAAATGCTCTCACAATGGCAATTCATGCTTCAAAAAAATTATTAAAAAATTATAATATTTCACATGATAGTATTGATATTATTATCTTTTCCTCTACAACATTACAATATCTATCTCCAACTAATGCTTTACTTATTCATTCAGAACTAAATATTAAAACTGACTGTATATGCTTTGATATAAATGCTAATTGTTTAGGAATGTTTGTTGCCCTTGAACAGGCATCAGTTTTACTAGCGTCTAAAGAGAGCTACAAACGTGCACTAGTGATTGGATCTGACCATCTAACAATGCTCGGAGATGAAAAGCAACCAATTCCTTCAACAATTGTAGGAGATGCAGCAGCAGCCATAATACTTGAAAAAAATACTGGTGATTCAGGCATTATTGACAGGATGTATCAGACAGATAGTAGTTTTTGTAAAACTATTGTTTTTCCTCCTCATGGTTTAACGAATTACCATAGTAAGGAACAAAAAATTCATTGGGCACCATTTACTGGTTTAGAAAGCGTGGAATTTGCTGCGGACGCGTTAGAAAAGTTATTAAAGAAAAATAATTTAAAAATTGAAGACATATCTTGTTTTTTATTATCTCAATTTACAAAATCTAATATTGACATTCTCCAGGATAAAATCAATATACCTACTGAAAAAATTGAATATATTGGAGATCAATATGGGTATACAGGAGTAAGTAGTTTTTTTATTGCCTATAAAAAACGTTTAGAAAAATCACTTATAAATAAAGGCGATATTATTGTTTTTTGGTCTTTAGGAGCAGGTTATCAGACCGGTGTAATGTTATGGAAGATTTAATGAAAAATAACTTATAAAAATATTACCTTAGTTAAAAGATACTTTTTTAACAAGTATCTTTTAACTTCAATTTAATTATAAACAAATTAAATTTATTAGAACAAAACTAAATTATTTTATATTTTCAATTATTTAACTTATATCAATTTACCTAGTATCTAAATCAAATTTCACGTTGTACTAACACGATGGCTACAAAATGTAGCATTTTATACCCTATTTTCTCACAACAGAAGTGTATAAATTTTCTTCCTTAAGAAATTCATGTGTTTATGATGATATATCGAAGTTTTAATTGTACAAAATTTGACATTACTTTTTTTCAATATTATGATGCGCGCAGTTTAAATGTTGAGCATTTTTTAACCCACTCGAAAACTATGTAGATTTTCTACACAGTTTGTTTTTTTCATTTCATGTCATTTTGAATGACGTCATGACTGCCCACCCCTTATTGAATTTATCAACTTTTAGAAGTTATGGCAGCTTTTTGTCTGACTTTTAGGGCATAAATTATCTGTAGCGGAGACAACATGCACAGTAATTCAAGTTCTGGGTCGAGGCTTTGCCTTAACTCTTTATTTTCTTCTCTCCCGTTAAAAGCTCTTGCACTCAGTACTATATTTCTCCCATTTCATAGTCTTAATGCAGGAAAAACCCTACAGTACAATACTGTAGTTAACACAAACACTTTAACTGTTGTTGCGGTAGAAAGCCCGACAACCGTTTTCAAAGAAGATCAGTTTTTACATGGTTTTGGTTATGACTTAGCACGTAACTATGCACAGAACCTAAATGTAAAGCTGGACTTTAAAATCGTGGCAGACAATGCCACTGCACTTAGATGGGTTCAGCAAGGTAAAGCAAACTTTGCGATGACTACAGCAGGTTTAAGCACAATCGAAAACAAAGGTTTAATGTCGTTTTCTGCAAGTTGTGGTGACACAGCAAATTTGCAAAAAAATGGCTTAAATCCTGAGTTAAGTTGGGTATTTAAACAGGCTGATGACCCACTCACACAGACCGCCAGCGGCTTTGTATGCCAAAGTAAGCAAAATGGTGTGACCCAACAGCTTGCCTCTTTTTATAATCGCAATGTGGTGAAACCAGAAGCATGGTCAACCATTCAACGTGACTTAAGCACACGTTTACCGATTTACAAAGCGAGCTTTAAACAAAGCGCAGCGAAGTATGATCTAGATTGGCATTTACTTGCCGCAATTGGTTATCAAGAATCATATTTAAAGCCAGAATCTGTTTCTCCCACAGGTGTGCGTGGCTTAATGATGTTAACCAATAGTACTGCTCGAGCAATGGGTGTAAGCAATCGTAGCGATCCTGCTCAGAGTATTCAGGGCGGCGCGAAGTATTACGATCTGATGCTAACTGAATTTGATAATATTCCGTTCCCTGATCGGAACTGGTATGCGCTGGTGGCCTATAACATGGGACCAGGTGCGGTAAGTCAGATTCAGAAGCGCTTGCAATCTCAAGGGAAAGATCCGAACAAATGGGTCAACCTCTATGACTATTTGCAAAGCAATAAAACGCGAAATGGTCGATATAAGCAAGCAGTTCAATATGTCACTCGTATCCGTGCTTATCTTGAACATATCAAAACGGCGCAAACACGAATCAATATCTAATTTTTATTTTTAAAAGTTGATAAATTCATTGTTTGTACGAATAAAAAGCTTACCTCTTTGGGTAAGCTTTTTATATGAATTCTTTTAAGTTTAAGCAGTATGCTCTAATACTTTCTTAAACAAATCTTTTTGTTCTTGGCTTGGCTTAGCTGTTTGTAAAGCCATTAATTGAGACATGTCGCCTTGAACTTTAATTTTACCAGTCATGAATGCCTGCATAGCAGCAGCCATATCAAACTCTAAGAACACTTTACGTAAAGTCTCAGCATCCATATTTAAAGTTGTTTTGGCATTTGAAGACAAACCTTTTTGGATTTTACCCCCATCTAAAGCTAATTCGGTATTTCCAGAAGCATCTGTAACTACTAAATTAATTGCCAAGTTCGCAAGAGCGGGCGGCAAATTAAGATCACCTGCTTCAGCAGTTAATTTTTCGACAGTCGCAAACCAATCTTCAGTTAAAAATGCAGGCATGATTCTTCCTCAAATTTATTTGTTCAATTTCTCTGGTTGTCTATCCAGACAACATCATGTGAAGCAATTCTGCTTGTGGCTTGTTATAGCATGTAATTTAAATTTTGGGCTATGACTTTTTGTACGGAACATTCATTTTTTAGTATTTTGATACATTAAAGGCACTTGTTTATAAAGTGCCTTTAACATTTTTTATGCTAGCGTTTATTCAGCAGCAAAGCTTAAGTTCACGACATCTAAACGGTTCTTAAGCTCTTCCGGATCTTTAATATCCAACTCGCGCTGAGAATCTAGGGCCTCGAAGTCAAACAATTCGCGGTCTGCTAACTGAGACGGAGATACGTTTTGTAATGCCCCGAAAATGCTGTGTAAGCGCTTCGGATATTGTTTATCCCATTCACGTAGCATTTCATTAAGCATGGCACGCTGTAGGTTTTCCTGCGAACCACAAAGATTACATGGAATGATTGGGAACTGACGAATCTCGGCATATTTAATAATGTCTTTTTCTTCAACATATGCCAAAGGACGAATCAAAATGTTCTTTTTATCTGACGATAAAAGCTTTGGAGGCATCGCCTTTAAGCTACCGCCATGGAACAAATTCAAGAAGAACGTTGCAATGATGTCATCACGATGATGACCTAAAGCAACTTTAGTCGCACCAATCTCTTGTGCAAATCCATATAAAGAACCACGGCGTAAACGTGAACACACTGCACAGTAGGTTTTACCTTCAGGTGTTAAGCGTTTAGTAATGGTATAGGTGTCTTTTTCTAAAATGTAATATGGAATGTTGTTCTCTTCCATATAACGAGGCAAAACATCTTCAGGAAAGCCTGGTTGTTTTTGATCGAGGTTAACCGCAACCACCTCAAAATTGATTGGTGCAATACGCTTAAACTGCAACAAAATATCGAGCAAGGTATAACTGTCTTTACCACCAGACACACACACCATGACCTTATCGCCATCTTCAATCATATTGAAGTCACGAATAGCATGCCCAACTTGACGGCGAAGCTTCTTGAGCAAACGGTAATAGGCCGAGCTTGTTGGAAGTTCAGGCTTAAAATTAAATCCCTGATTGGACTCAACTGGCGCGTACATAGACGAGATATACCCATAAATAAAAATACCGCGCAATTTTATATGATTCAGAAGAGAATCGCATCAAAAGAATAGTTTCAATTCTTGAAGTCGTCACATTGCTCGTGCATGATGCAAAACACATGCTCTATTTTGACTGAAGCGTTCAAAATTTGTGCAAAATGCTTACTTTTTGGACTTTTCCACAGTTTTCCACAAAACCTGTGGATAAAATTGTGGATTTCTTCGTACTTGACAAACTGTTTTGGCCTTCTGTTAAGGGTTTTCTTTAAATTGATCATTTTTTAACCAATGTTTTTTATTATTAATAATCAACAAGTTAACCATGTCAATAGAATCATTTTAAAAAAATTTTTTAATTTTTTTTGATGAGCATTCGAACAAATCAGCTTGATTTTTTGAAAGAGTCGAAATAAAAAAAATTACACAAATCTTCTTTAAGTAATATTTTTTGATAAACTCTTTTCCAAGTTTTGAGTACCTAAAAATTGTGAATAACATAAAATGAAAAATTCGGTTCAATTTCTTGTTTCTTGTTTGCTGGGGATGACCACTTTTACGGTCGGTACAACTTCGAGTTCAGCGGGTCAAATGTATATTTACCAAGATAAAAACGGTAGTACATTACTCACCAACCGAAAAAGCTATGACCACTCTCTTAAAAAAGTAAAAGTGACCTATTATCCTGATAGTAATATTCACAGTTATACAAACTGGGGAGCATCAGAAGCTTCTGTTTTGCCAAGCTACAATAAAAATAAGAACGCTTTCGACCACATTATTAGACAAGCTGCACAACAACATGGTGTTTCAGAAGGTCTAATTAAAGCCGTTATGCACACCGAGTCAGGATTTAACGTAAGAGCTCGTTCGCCAGTAGGTGCTCAAGGCTTAATGCAGCTCATGCCTGCGACTGCCCGTCGTTTTAATGTCTCTAACGCCTATGACCCGCAACAAAATATTTTTGCAGGCGCTAAATATTTAAGCTGGTTACTCAAGCGTTTTAATGGAAACACGCAAATGGCGCTTGCGGCTTACAATGCTGGTGAAGGTAATGTCGACAAATACGGCGGTATTCCACCTTTCCGTGAAACACAAGATTATGTGCGCCGTGTGACAAGCCGATATCAAAACTTATATGCATCTGGTTCAGGTTTTTCATCTTTTACGAATACTTCAGCGCAAACTGTTTCTCATTCTTCTAATTTGGTAGAAAACACAACAGCTCAAATCACGACTCAATCACCTAAATATTCATCTTCTCGTCAAATCGTGACTTTATCTGACGGTACCTATACCGATGCACCAACGGGCACTTATGTCACCAATAATGCCACTGCAATTGCCCATATACGAATTGAATAAACAGTAAAGAAGAACGGCGGCTCACAGTTCTATTTAGGTTAGTTTAGATGTTTTAAATTGTAATGATCTATTACCTGATCTTTACCATTTTGACGAATTTGGCCAATTATTCTTTAAATTTAGGTACATTCTGCTACATGAAAGAATGTATCAATTCCTTATTTTTTTCTTGAATTTTTCCCCCAAGCCCCGCATATTAGCTTCATGATTTCGAATTTGTAAATCAGATAACATTTTATTTATAAGAGGATTTTCTCAATGATGCGGATTGGTTTGTTTTTGCTTACCAACCTCGCGGTACTGGTTGTAGCTGGCATTATTTTGTCACTCTTCGGTGTCGGTAGTTACCATGGCGCGGGTGGCTTGAATCTAGGCAACCTTTTAGTGATCTGTTTTGTGTTTGGTATGGTGGGATCTTTAATCTCGTTATTCATGTCAAAATGGATGGCTAAGAAAACGACCGGTACAGAACTGATCGACCCGAATGCTCCTCGTAACCAAGCTGAAAGCTGGTTATTGCAAACAGTCGCTGAACTTTCTCAACGTGCTGGTATTAACATGCCAGAGGTTGGTATTTTTCCATCATATCAATCCAATGCCTTTGCAACAGGTTGGAACAAAAATGATGCCTTAGTTGCCGTTTCATCTGGTCTACTTGAACGTATGAACAAAGATGAACTACGTGCAGTGCTTGCGCACGAGATTGGTCACGTTGCGAATGGTGACATGGTTACCCTAGCGCTCATCCAAGGTGTTGTGAACGCCTTTGTTATGTTCTTTGCGCGTGTCGTTGGTGACTTTATCGACCGTAATGTCTTTGGTCGTCAAGACGATGAAGCCCCTGGTATGGGTTACTTCATTATTACCATGGTATTGGATATTGTCTTTGGTATTCTCGCTTCTGCCATTGTGATGTGGTTCTCTCGTTATCGTGAATACCGTGCTGATGAAGCAGGTGCACGTTTAGCAGGTAAACAAGCAATGATTTCTGCATTATTACGTCTACAAGCTGAGACTGAAATGCCAGATCAAATGCCAAAAGAAATGAAAGCCTTCGCAATTGCGGAAGGTAAAGAACAAGGTTTCAGCTTAGCTGCTTTGTTCCAAACCCACCCAACAATTGAACAGCGTGTGGCAGCTTTACATCAATTAGATTGCCCATAAAACGTTTAATGTAAAAATAAAGCCTCCAAATGGAGGCTTTATTTTTTATTACATGGTTTGATAGAAACTCCAAAGATAGCTTGCGCCCCACCAAACAGCTAATCCAATTAAAAGCAGTACAAGCGCACCTACTAAATCGGGAATATGCAACCATAACCAACTGACAACAGGATTTCGCCAGAAAGCTGAGTTCTGCTGCTTCTTTTCGAGCTTTTCATGTAAGTATGGATGAACGACATGAATATCACTCTGAATCGCATATTCTTCGCGTATATGCGTATGAACTACATCTAGTGCTTTTCGACTGGGTCTTATAAAAATATCAAAAATAGTCCCAGCCACAGGAACAAAGCCTACTACAGCATCTACAACAGCGAGTTTGATGACTGGAGTCAACTTATGCTGAGGCACACCAATTTGTTTAGCTTTATAGATGGCATAACAGGTCAATGCAAAACCAGCGACATCACCGGCAAACGGAATAGTACTCAGTGCAGCATCGGCACCAATGCCCTGCTTTGTAAAAGGAATGCGAACCGTACTGTCCATCATGGTTGCAAACTTGGCCAGATCTCGTTCTAGTGCGATGACCTGTTGCTCTGTTAATTTTTTTTCTTGAGGCATTTAAATCAAATATATGAAGAGTAGTTAATCTTAATATACTTGATTTAATACCTGTTTTTAAATTATTTACTTAACGAGTAGCTTTCGATCTAAACAAGGAACGCAGCAACACGTACATGACTGGAATAAAGAAAAGAACCAGTACTGTACCAAACATTACGCCACCTAAAATACTAATACCGATTTCTTGACGGCTTACAGCCCCTGCCCCTTGCGCAAAGACAAGAGGAATCACACCTGCACCAAAAGCCAAAGAAGTCATTAAAATCGGTCTTAAACGTAAGCTCGCGCCTTCTAAAGCTGCTTCAATTGCATTCTTCCCTTTTTCTTGAGCCAAGGCGGCGAACTCAACAATTAAAATTGCATTTTTACAAGACAATCCAATTGTGGTTAACAGTGCAATTTGGAAATACACATCATTTGGGAGGCCAAAAATATAAGAGAAAATGACACTTCCTCCCACCCCAAGCGGAATAGAGGTCATTACCGCAGCGGGAATGCTTAGACTTTCATAGAGTGCAGCTAAACATAAGAAGATAAAGCCTGCGGAAATTAAATATAACCAGACAGCCTGATTTGTCGACTTCTGCTCTTCAAAAGATAGACCTGTCCACGCCAAGCCAACATCTTTTTGCTGATTTACAAGTTGTTCAACATCTTTCATTGCCTGACCTGAACTACTGCCGCTTGCAACATCTGCTTGTAACTGCAAGGCACTATAACCCATATAGCGTTTTACGATTTCAGGAGCACCACCCCAACTGAAATTAGCAAATGAGCTAAAAGGTACCATTTCATTTTGGTTATTACGTACAGACCAATTATATAAATCTTCCGGTTTTGATCTGAACTGGGCATCACCTTGAATCATAACGCGCTTGATACGACCACGGTCAATAAAGTCATTTACATACGTTCCCCCCCATGCACTCGACAAAGTATTGTTAATCGCGGGTAGCTCTAATCCATTTGCTAATGCTTGTTTCTGATCAATTTTGATATTGAGGTTTGCTTTACTATTAGTAGATTGCTTATCAAAGTTTTCAAAACTTGAATAGTTTTTGCTCTGTGTTTGCAACTGACGGAAGGTGTTATCTAGAAAATCTTGCCCTTGCCCATTCAAATCTTGAATCCATAAATCCAGACCATCGGTTTGACCCAAACCATTGACTGAAGCGGGTAATGTCACATTAATTTGTGCATTATTGAATTGACTAAAATATTTCATCGCACGCTTTTGTATAGCGTCAGCTGAATTTTCTTTTCCAGTACGCACATCCCAAGGTTTTAAGGCAATAAATCCTTGAGCCAAGTTTTGGCCAGTACCAGAATAATTTCGGCCATAGCGAATCAAAACCAGATCTACATTCTTATCTTCTTGGGTTAAGAAATACTGACGGACTTGTTCTCCAATTTTCTGACTTTGCGAGATTGGCGCACTATCAACAAGTTTAATTTGAACACTTAAAATGCCTTGATCTTCTTTAGGAATAAATCCACTTTTTAAACCACTATAGAACAGTGCAAAAACAGCAATCAAAGCCACAAAAATCACGATAACCGATTTACTATAACGGATGCTTGTTTGAACGATCTTGATATATTGATTTTTAAGTTGATCAATTTTTTTATTAAACCAAACTGCCCAGCGCATAGGCTCTGGATTCGGTTTTAAAATTAAAGCGCATAACGCAGGTGTTAAGACTAATGCCACGACGAGTGATAATGCCATAGCCGCAACTAAGGTAATGGAAAACTGACGGTAAATCACGCCAATTGAACCACCTAAAAACGACATTGGAATAAAAACAGCAGTTAAAACCAATGTAATTCCGACTAAGGCACCACTAATTTCTCCCATCGACTCAATGGCTGCTTCTTTCGGTGTTAAATGCTGTTCATGCATGAGCCGTTCAACATTCTCAACCACCACAATCGCATCATCTACTAGCAAACCAATGGCGAGCACCAATGCAAAAAGCGTTAAGGTGTTAATACTAAAACCGAGCACATATAAAACAGCAAAGGTTCCTAAAATAACAACAGGAACGGTAATACTCGGAATGAGTGTAGCGCGCCAGCTTTGCAAGAACAGGAACATCACCAAAATAACTAAAATAATGGCTTCAATAAGCGTCTTTACAACTTCTTTAATAGACTCTTGAACAAACGGCGTATTATCTCGTGGATAAACAATTTTATAGCCAGCAGGTAGCTTGGTTGTAAGCTGATCTAGAGTTTGATGGATGAGTTTAGAGGTCTGAATCGCGTTTGCACCAGAAGATAGTGAAATGCCTAAACCAGCGGCCGGATAGCCATTAATAGTGTTAAAAGACTGATAATTTTCTGCACCCAACTCGACTCTAGCAATATCTTTTAAGTAGACATAGCTCGCTGTTTGATTTGCTTTCACTACAATATTTTTAAAATCTTCGACTGTTTTTAGTCGAGACCCTGCGGTGACTTTCGTATTTAAATATTGTCCATCAATGACAGGTAAATCACCGATTGCACCTGCGGCAACTTGTGTATTTTGAGCAGTGATTGCATTCGCTACATCACTTGGCATTAAATTATATTGTTTTAATTTCTCTGGATTTAGCCAGATTCGCATCGCATATTGCGAACCGAAAACATCAGACTCACCCACCCCTTCAATACGGTTCAGATCATCTACCACATGCGTAGTTAAATAGTCCGATAGCTCAATATTGCCCGATTTACCTGTAGAGTCATATAAGCCTACCACCATAAAAGTATCACCGAGTGACTTACTCACGGTCACCCCTTGGCGTTGTACTTCATCGGGTAACCGTCTTATGACGCCACTAATACTATTTTGTACTTGGACCTGTGCTGTATCCGGATTTGTGCCATTATCAAAGCTAATGGTAATTCGGCTACGTCCTGATGAATCACTGGTAGAGCTGAAATAAAGTAAATTATCAATACCTTGTATTTGTTGTTCTAAAATCTGAGTAACACTTTGCTCAACCGTTTGCGCATCCGCACCACTATAACTTGCCGATACTGTAATTTTAGGAGGGGCAATATCAGGATAGCGCTCTACGGGTAAATTCAGCACCGAGAAAATACCAAATGCCATAACAATAATTGCGAGTACACTGGCAAAAATGGGACGCTGAATAAAAAATTTAGATAGCATGGCTGCTCAGAATTAGGTCGTCAATTAACAGATGGCAATACCAAATTTGCCCTCTTGATCATCAACCAGCGATATAAAAAAGACAAGTAGAATTAACACAATAAATGCAATTAGAACAAAAACAAAGCAAGAACTGGCATTTCCTACAAACCCATAAACAAGGTTTTAACAAGTGTCACTGAAAATTCATGAATTCTTCATGATCACGTCAAGTTCAATCATCAGACTAAATACGTTTCGACTAAAACAATATGAGTAGAATTATGTTTAAAAGAGCACTTTTATGCTTAAGTTTAATTAGCTTGGTTGGTTGTAATGATGACGATAAAACTGAAAACTCACCAACCACACCAGAATATCAATTTCCTAAAATTTTAGTGGTAGGTCACCGCGGCGCGAGCGCTTTACGTCCTGAACACACGTTAGCTTCATATCAAAAAGCGATTGATGATGGCGCAGATTTCATTGAACCTGATCTAGTCTCTACAAAAGATGGCGTATTGGTTACTCGCCATGAAAATGAGATTGGTGGAACAACCAATGTAAGCACTTTAAGCCAGTTTGCAGACCGTAAAACAACAAAAAATATTGATGGTAAAGACTTAACAGGTTGGTTTACAGAAGACTTCACTTTAAGTGAATTACAGCAGCTTAAAGCGCGTGAACGCATTCCAGAGTTCCGACCAGCAAACACAGCCTATAATGACCTATACCCTGTCCCGACTCTAGAGCAAGTGATTGAACTGGCTGAAGCAAATTATAAGAAAACGGGAAAAATTATTGGTTTATATATTGAAACCAAACATCCGACTTACTTTAAAAATCAGAAACTGGCAATGGAAGATACCCTTCTTAAAACCTTAGCCAAATACGAATATACACGTGATATTGCACCTGTCTATTTACAGTCTTTTGAAGTGAGTAATCTAAAATATTTAAAAGATCAGCTCGACCTTCATAAAACGATTAAACATGCACAAATTATTCAATTATATGACGCTAAAACTTCGCAACCAGCCGACTTCGTTGAATCTGGTGAAACTAAAACTTATGCCGATTTAGCCACAGCACAAGGCTTAAAAGACGTGGCTAAATATGCAAACGGTGTAGGGCCAAGCAAAGGCTATATTCTTAACTTTAATGACAGTGGCTCAGTTCAAACAACTTCGTTTATCACTGATGCACATACAGCTGGGTTAAAAGTACATCCTTATACTTTCCGCCCAGAAAATTATTATTTACCAACGCATTTAAAGTGCAGTCAAGATAAACCAGCGGAGCGCTGTCCATCTGGTGCTTTAAAAGAGTTTGAAGCCTATTTTAAAGCTGGTGTTGATGGAGTCTTTACAGATGACCCGGCACTTGGCCGTGAAGCCGTTATTAATTATGAAAAAGCCACAAAATAAATAAAGTTTTTAATAAAAAAACAGGGCAATAAATGCCCTGTTTTTTTATTTCTCTACAACATTATCAAAATAAAGTGGGATCCACTGATATTGCTCAGCATTTACTTTATAAACATGGCCAATGCCCGGAAATGGTAAATGTGGTGCGGCAACCCATTGTTGCTTATTTGAAATTTCAGCAAGCATTTTTAAACGTGTATTAATCGCCTGCTCAGAATTCACATCAAAATCTACCCCAGTTTTTGGAGCATCAAATTGCAATGAATGTGAGTGGACAATGTCTCCAACAAAAATGATTTGCTGATCATTACTTTTTAAACGGAAGCTATGGTGGCCTGGTGTATGACCACGCGTATCGATTACCTCAAAACCTTGAATGACATCGCCGTCTTTAAATGTCTTGAATGCTTTTTTTGCTTGGTATGGAGCAAGAGCAGTTTTTACGTTTTTAACAGTGCCCAAATAATTTTCTTTTTTGTCTGCAGGTACTGTTTTTTCAGAAGCTGGATTTAACCAGTAATCAGCTTCACGCTCATGTGCATATACAGTTGCATTAGGAAATACAGCTTTTCCATTTTGAGCAATACCACACACATGGTCTGGGTGTAGATGAGTAAGTAAAACAGTTTTTACATCAGCAAGCTTATAACTTGCTAATTCAATATTTTTTGCAATCGAGCCAAGTTGCGGGCCAAAACAACTTGCTGCCCCACTGTCTACAAGCGTTAAACTTTTTCCATCATCAACTAAAAATGCATTTACCGAGGTTTGAATCCCTTTCTCATTAACAGCAGCATATTTGGTTAAGATTTTAGTTTTCTGGGCCTGATTTAAATTTTTGAATAAATCAGGATTTAAATAAATCGTACCATCAAGTAAAGAGGTTAAGCGGTAGTTTCCAAATTGATGGTGATAATATCCTGGTACTTGCGGGGTTGCTGTTGGCTCAGCATAACTTGCATGGATGCTTCCAATTGCAAGGCCCAACGCTACACATAATTTTTTCATCTTTTCTTCTCTATTGAGTTATAAAGTCGAAATCTTTAAAAAAGATTTAATAATTTTTTAAGGGCTAGGGTATATAATGCATGAAAAGTGTCAGAAATATAAGTATATGAATAGCTATTCTCCCTATAAGGGTAAAAGCGGTCTTAAGCGCATATTAAATGCAACGGGCTACTCTATTTCAGGATTTAAAGCAGCTTATAAAAATGAGGCAGCTTTTCGCCAAATTGTTTTGATTAATATTATTTTGATTCCGGTTAGTTTTTTTCTTGATGTGAGCCGTAGTGAGCATGTACTACTGATTATTGTATGTCTTTTTGCAATGATCGTTGAACTATTCAACTCTGCTATTGAGGCTGTGGTTGACCGAGTCTCCCTTGAAAAACATCAGCTTTCTAAAAATGCAAAAGATATGGGAAGTGCTGCGCAATTTGTTGCACTCTCTATCATTGCTATTACATGGTTAATTATTTTATTAGGCTAAAAAAAACCATGCCTACAAGTAAATAAGCATGGTTGTAACAAAAGAGGAACTTCTAGCTGCTGTTCCTGTTTTTAATATAAATAATGGAACTTAATTATTTCTTAAAATTACGTGAAAAATAAAAAAAATCCCTGCATAAGCAGGGATTTTTTGGTTAATGCGTTGATGCGTTATTACATCATTCCTAACATCATCATTACCTTATATGAACTAGTATGAAGTAAAATCTTGAGCTAATGTCACTTAGTATTTTTTATGCTGAACTAGTCTTATATGACATTACCAATTTTTGTGAGTAGCCCCCTCAAAAATAGCGTTACTCACACTTCATGTTAAAAGATCTAAAAATCAAACGATTAAACCAACTAAAAAAAGTCTTTCGTATGAATCAGTACCATTAAATCCAGAATTTCCAACACTTAACTCGTTACAAATTATAATATCAATTATTGGTGTTGTTGTTAGGCACAATAGAGAGGTCAAATATTAAAACGAGACTAATATGTTTTTATTAAAAAATTTAGGAATTTTTTTATTCCTATTCCTTATTAATTTTAAAGTGAATGCTGTGATTTATAGTGGATATAGAGTGACAGGTAGTCCATCAACCAACAACTCAGCATCTACTCTCTTCATGATAGTTCTGGGAATTGGTGCTTCTTACTTTTACTACAGATCAATTAAAAACTGGATATATCGAAAAAAGGAAGGGGAAAAGCCTGAACGATTGTATGGATTGAGCGATTGGGGAGTAATGTTATTTGTAATGGCTCTCATGGCATTATTTGCTTCAGGTCTGGTCTTTGAAATAGTTGGTGCTTACGGCGGCAGAGAATTGGTCCGAGAGATATGGTACTGGGTTTATTTAGGCTTTTTCTCATTTCTTTTGTTCTTATACAGAACTTAAATATCAATAATATCTAGCCAATTAAAAAAAATACTAATCCCTTTATTACCCACTTTAAGTGGGTCTTCTTTAATTAATTTCCCGCAAAAATAAGTAAACTAGTATTAAACATTAAGAACTATTGACTACTTATATTGGTATACCAATATTTCTCTCATCAAGACAACAAAAAAGCACATCAGATTTCACCCAATGTGCTTTGTAAAATTGAAGGCTGAACAGCGAGATGGTGTTGAATATGAATTTACGACTGTACTTGATCGTACACACGACAACATTACAGTAACTACTAAAGATCGTTCACAATTATTTTTAGATCCAAGACAACTTGGTGAACATGACGGTGTTTTATTAAAACATATGATCGAATAAAGGACGGAAGAATAAAACCTCCAAATAAAGATGGACGTAAAGACTTCTGACTTAATAGTTATGTTCCTAGCTGTATTTTAGAAGGTTCTGAGGAATCCGAAATTCAGGAACTGAAAGCATGAAATCAGTTGAAGAAAAAGGTCGCATTAAGCGACCTTTTCTTTATGGCTGAATTAAATGTGAGTAATACTGTGAGTAAATATTATTTAAATTAAAAATTCAACCATATATTACAAACACTTAAATTAAAATTGAGCAGTTTACATCATTCCGCCCATACCACCCATACCGCCCATATCTGGAACAGCTGGTTTATCTTCAGGAATGTCAGTAATCATACATTCTGTAGTTAACATTAAGCCAGCAACAGAAGCTGCATGCTCAAGAGCAGAACGAGTTACTTTAGCTGGGTCAAGAATACCCATTTCTAACATATCGCCATATTCACCAGTTGCAGCGTTGTAACCAAAGTTACCTTCACCACCTTTAACAGCATTGATCACTACAGATGGCTCATCACCAGCATTTGCAACGATTTGACGAAGTGGAGCTTCGATCGCACGACGTAAAATGTTGATACCTGCTGTTTGATCTTCATTAGCGCCTTTTAAGCCATCTAATGCATTAACCGCACGTACTAGAGCAACACCACCACCAGCAACAACACCTTCTTCAACTGCTGCACGAGTTGCATGAAGCGCGTCGTCTACACGGTCTTTCTTCTCTTTCATTTCAACTTCAGTCGCTGCACCGATTTTAATTACAGCAACACCGCCTGCTAATTTAGCAACACGTTCTTGTAATTTCTCACGGTCATATTCTGAAGTAGATTCTTCAATTTGAGCACGGATTTGTTGAACACGCTCAGCAATACCAGCAGCATCACCAGCACCATCAACGATAACCGTGTTTTCTTTAGAAACAGTGATTTTGTGCGCAGTACCTAAATCTTGAAGAGTTGCTTGCTCTAAAGACATACCAACTTCTTCAGAAATAACAGTTGCGCCAGTCAAGATTGCGATATCTTGAAGCATTGCTTTACGACGGTCACCGAAACCAGGAGCTTTAACAGCACATACTTTGATAATACCGCGCATATTGTTTACAACAAGTGTAGCAAGCGCTTCACCTTCAACATCTTCAGCGATGATAAGAAGAGGTTTACCAGTTTTTGCAACTGCTTCTAAAACAGAAATCAATTCACGGATGTTGCTGATTTTCTTGTCAACAAGAAGAATGAACGGATTTTCAAGTTCAGCAGTTAAAGTATCTTGTTTGTTTGCGAAGTACGGAGAGATATAACCACGGTCAAACTGCATACCTTCTACAACGTCTAAAGCGTCTTCGAAGCCAGAACCTTCTTCTACAGTGATTACGCCTTCTTTACCTACTTTTTCCATCGCTTGAGCGATAAGTTTACCAACAGTAGTGTCAGAGTTAGCAGAGATAGAACCAACTTGTTCGATCGCTTTGAAATCGTCAGCAGGTTTTGCATTTGAACGGATATTTTCAACTACAGTTTTTACTGCGATATCAATACCACGTTTTAAATCCATTGGGTTCATGCCTGCAGTTACAGATTTGATCCCTTCATTTAAAATTGCTTGAGCAAGTACAGTTGCTGTTGTAGTACCGTCACCAGCGATGTCGTTAGTTTTGCTAGAAACTTCACGAACAAGTTGAGCACCCATGTTTTCAAACTTGTCTTTTAATGAAATTTCTTTAGCAACAGTTACGCCGTCTTTAGTGATGTGCGGAGCACCGAAAGAACGGTCAATCACTACGTTACGACCTTTAGGGCCTAAAGTCACTTTAACAGCATCTGCAAGTACGTTTACGCCTGCAATCATTTTTGAACGAGCTGAATCACCAAATTTTACGTCTTTAGCTGACATATTAAACTCCGAATCTTTTTAAATACTGAATCTGATAATGAATTGAGTTATGGATTGATTAGCCTTCTAACACAGCTAAAATGTCTGACTCTTTCATGATTAAGAGTTCTTCACCACTTACTTTCACTGTTGTACCTGCATAAGTACCAAACAATACTTTGTCACCAACTTTAACATCCAAAGCACGTACGCCATTCTCAGTGATTTGACCATTACCTACTGCAATTACTTCACCTTGAGATGGTTTTTCAGCAGCAGAACCTGGAAGTAAAATACCGCCAGCAGTTTTGGTTTCTTCTTCTACGCGACGAATTACAACGCGATCATGTAATGGACGAATGTTGCTCATAATTAACTCCATCAGACTAAGTCTTTTTGATTAATCGTTATTGCTTTAATCCAGAGCAATAACAAAATATTTAGATGTCACTTTTGTGGGGATGAAAAAAAAGGCTTCAAGGGGAAATAAGAAAAATTTTTCTATCTTTTGAATATTTTTTAAACAATCAAATATTTAAACTCATCTAAACCAAATCAATCAGAAGTGAATTTAGCCAACTGCGCATTAAACCAATAATGATTAATTTTTCCTTCATTTGAAATGACATTAAAACTATTTGGAACATGATAATGCAAACGGCTAGAAGTTGCTGTTCCCGCATGAATATCATAAATAGGATGATCTATCTTTAATTGATAAATTTGCGTTAAATCATATACAGCAGTTTTATGTAAATGCCCGTGTAACATTCCAAATAGTCCCGTTGTACTCCATTTTTCGAGTGCCATTTTTCCTAATACAGGACAATCTTTAATACCATGCTCATCATCAGGTGGAGTATAAAAAGGTTGATGGAAAACAACTAATTTGATTTTATTCGGTGGCCCTTGCTGTAATCGCTCATATGTAGTTTGAATTTGCTCAATCGAAATATGTCCACGAGTATGATAACGACGGCGAATACTATTCACACCAACAATATAAAAATGTTCAGTTTCTAAAGTGGGTTCAAGCTGGCCAAAAAAATATTGGTAGCGAGTAAATGGTGAGAAAAAACGGTTCCAGATATGGTACAACGGAATATCGTGATTACCAGGCACAACAAGATAAGGAATATTAAGGCTATCTAAAAACTGACGGCATTTATAAAACTGTTGATATCGGGCACGTTGAGTAATATCACCACTCACCACAATGACTTCAGGTTTATGTTGAGTGCAAAAAAGTCGGATTGCATCTAAACATGCCTCAACTTCTGTTCCAAAATGCAGATCAGACAGATGTAACAACATTTGGCACCATAATATTTAAAGCATTCTTTTCTACAGAGAAATTTAAAGGTGCTTTCATCTCTAATATTTCACCATCTAAAGCTACTGTAAGTTTTGACCTTTTTGCACAATCTACGACCACATGATCTGCACAAAAACTATAAACATCTTGTGTCTCTTCTACTTTACCTTGAATCCACTGCCACAACATGTTTAATAAACTAAGCCTATCACTTTTCGTAATGACCACTCCAGCGACTCGACCTTGTGCTGCACATTCGGCAATTCTTAATTTCATATCACACAACTGCAACTGGTTATTACCAAAGAAAATTAGAGGGGTTTTGACTGGATATTTCTTCCCATCAACTGTGACGGAAAGTTTCATGGATTTATTTTCTCTTAATAAAACATCCAGCGCTGAGGTATAGGCATGCAAAGGTAAGCGTCCTAAATATTTATTATAAAGCTCACGTTTCTTTATAAATAATGGATAAAGTCCTAGACTCGCATTATTTAAATAAACATGGTCATTAATTGTCGCAATATGTACAGAGCGTGGGGTACCTGTAGCGATGACTTCAGCAGCTTCTAACAAATCTAAGGGAATATCTAAAACTTTAGCGACATAATTAAAAGTTCCCAAAGGTAAAATTCCCATAGGGATATGAGTATGTCTAAGTTTTGATGCTACCGCATTTAATGTTCCATCCCCACCCGCTGCAACAACAACACCTAAATTTGCATTTTGGCTATGCCGATGAATCACTTGACTCATCAAATCATCAAAAGAAACATCTTCCGCTAATTCAAAAACTTGTATTTCAAAACCAAATTCGGTGAACACAGTCATTAACTGTTCATACATATCTTCATGTTTTGACGCATGAAAACCCGACTTTTGGTTATAAATGATAGAGAGAGGTTTTAAAGTCCGCATTTTTATTATCTTAGAGGGATTCATCCTGAATATTGTATATAAAAACGCCTAATAAAAGTCTCTTTATGTAAATTTTGAATGAAGATCATTTGTTTAATCAATAATAATTCTCAAGAAAAAAATAAGAATCAAGATATTGATTTTTAAGGAAATAAATAATATAAATAACATACATACAACATAAAAATATTGAGAATAAGATATTGTAAAAAACTACAAGTTAATGATTTAAATAAGAAAAATATAAAAAAGTAAAATATCTATTTCTTAGTCTTTAGTCTTATTTTTTTTATGATTTTGTGCTTTAATACAGCCACTTTTTTATTTGATCTTTCATTGTACCTCTCAATGAATGACTTGTACGTTGTACATATTTTGAATAGGCCTCACCATGACCACAGTGAACGCACCAGAATTCGTTCGTCATCCTAAGCTTATCGCATGGGTTGAAGAAATTGCAAACTTAACCAAACCAGCAAAAATCGAATGGTGTGACGGAAGCGAAGAAGAGTATCAACGTCTAATCGACTTGATGATTGCTAACGGCACCATGCAGAAATTAAACCAAGAAAAACATCCTGGTTCTTATCTTGCAAATTCTGACCCATCTGACGTTGCACGTGTTGAAGACCGTACTTACATCTGCTCTCAAAATAAAGAAGATGCTGGTGCGACAAACAACTGGGAAAACCCAGCTGTTATGCGTGAAAAATTAAATGGTTTATTTGAAGGCTCAATGGAAGGCCGTACAATGTACGTTGTTCCTTTCTCAATGGGTCCTTTAGGTAGCCACATTGCTCATATCGGTATTGAGTTAACTGACTCTCCTTACGTTGCTGTTAGCATGCGTAAAATGGCACGTATGGGTAAAGCAGTTTATGACGTATTAGGTACAGACGGCGAGTTTGTTCCTTGTGTACATACAGTAGGTGCTCCACTTGCTGAAGGTCAACAAGATGTTGCTTGGCCATGTAACCCTGAAAAATATATCGTTCATTACCCAGAAACTCGTGAAATCTGGTCTTTCGGTTCTGGTTACGGCGGTAACGCATTACTTGGCAAAAAATGTTTAGCTCTTCGTATCGCTTCTGTCATGGGACGCGAACAAGGTTGGTTAGCTGAACACATGCTTATTCTTGGTGTGACTAACCCTCAAGGTGAAAAACACTACATCGCTGCAGCATTCCCGTCTGCATGTGGTAAAACAAACTTTGCAATGTTAATTCCACCAGCAGGTTATGAAGGTTGGAAAATCGAAACTGTAGGTGACGATATTGCTTGGATCAAACCAGGTGAAGATGGTCGTTTATATGCGATTAACCCTGAAGCTGGTTTCTTCGGTGTAGCTCCTGGTACAAACACCAAGACTAACCCGAACTGTATGGCAACTCTTCATAAAGATGTTATCTATACAAACGTAGCGGTAACTGAAGATGGTCAAGTATGGTGGGAAGGTCTTTCTAAAGAAGTTCCAACAAACTTAACTAACTGGAAAGGTCAACCTCACGTAAATGGTGAAAAAGCAGCGCATCCAAATGCTCGCTTCACTGTTGCAGCTGGTCAATGCCCTTCTATCGATGCTGACTGGGAAAATCCAGCAGGCGTTCCAATTTCTGCATTTATCTTCGGCGGTCGCCGCGCAGATACAGTTCCTTTAGTTTCTGAAGCTTTCGACTGGGTTGACGGTGTATATAAAGCGGCAACTATGGGTTCTGAAACTACTGCTGCTGCTGTTGGTCAACAAGGTATCGTTCGTCGTGACCCATTCGCGATGCTTCCATTTGCTGGCTATAACATGGCTGACTACTTTGATCACTGGTTAAGCCTTGGTCAACAAGTAAGCACAAAAGCTGAAGCAGCTGGTAATAAATTACCAAAAATCTTCAATGTAAACTGGTTCCGTCGTGATGCTGAAGGCAACTTCGTATGGCCTGGTTTCGGTCAAAACATGCGTGTTCTTGAGTGGATCATTGATCGTTGTGAAGGTCGTGCAAACGCTGTTGAAACACCAATTGGTCTTGTTCCAACATATGACGACTTGAACTGGGAAGGTACTGAATTCTCTAAAGAAGAATTTGACCTAATCACAGCTCAAGATAAAGATCAGTGGATTACTGAAATTGAAAGCCACACTGATTTATTTAATAAACTCGGTGATCGCTTACCGAAAGCATTAAAAGAACGTCAAGCGGCTTTACTTGAAGCTGTAAAAACTGGCTTCTAATTGCTATATATAAAAAAGGTCGCTATATGCGACCTTTTTTATTATGCAGCATCATCTTTTTGTCGACGCTCAGATAAATAAGCTTCTAATACTTTTACTTGTTTTTCATCAAATGCCAGACCTAGTTTTGTTCTACGCCACAATATATCCTCAGCAGTAGTTGCCCATTCATATTCACATAAGTATTTGACTTCGCATTCAAATAAATCATGTCCAAAATTCTGGCCTAATTGCTCTATTGCATTTCTCTCTTGGAGCATATTCCAGACTCTTGTGCCGTATGCATGCGCCCAACGGTTAGCAAGTGATTCAGACACTCCACTTACACGTGAATAAATCTGATGCGTTAAATCATCTAATGTTGTCCAGTTTTCAGCGCCAGGTAATGGCTCATCTGCAGTCCACTCCTCTGCCATATTACTAAAAAACGGGGATAGATCTTCTAAAGCAGCCTCTGCCAGTTTCCGATAAGTCGTGATCTTGCCGCCAAATATAGATAACAAAGGTGCTTTTTTATGTTCAGCCTGTAATGCCAAGGTATAGTCACGTGTAATCGCTGAAGGATTATCAGATTCATCATCACATAAAGCACGTACACCCGAGTACTGGCTTACAATATCAGCTCGAGTTAACTGCTTTTTAAAATGTGAATTGGTCACTGTTAAGAGGTAATCAATTTCTACCTCTGTGATCTCTACCTTTTGTGGATCACCTGTATATTCCTGATCGGTCGTACCAATCAGTGTATATTTTTCTAAATACGGAATTGCAAACACGATGCGTCGATCTTCGTTTTGCATAATGAAGGCTTTATGGCAGTCATATAATTTTGGTACAACAATATGACTTCCTTGGATCAGCCGAATTCGATAGGGTGATTTTAGCTTCAGATTTTCACTAATAATTTCTTCAACCCAAGGGCCTGCCGCATTCACTAAAGCTCGTGCACGTACCTGATAAAACTCTGCTCCGCTTTGTAACTCCAGATGCCACAACTCTTGTTCCCGATAAGCTTTAATACAACGCGTACGCGTTACGACTTTGGCACCTTTCTCTTTGGCCTGTAATGCATTTAAAACCACAAGACGTGCATCATCTACAGTACAGTCAGAATATTCAAAACCACGTGTGATAGCCGGTTTTAAAGGACTATCTTCTTTGAAGTAAATCAGATTTGATCCTAATAATTTTTCTCGTTTTCCCAAATGATCATAAAAAAACAAGCCCGCCCGAATTAACCACGCAGGACGTAAATGTGGTCGATGAGGCATAATAAAGCGCATGGGTTTAATAATATGTGGAGCTTTAGCCAACAACACTTCACGCTCTGCTAAGGCTTCTCTAACCAGTCGAAATTCTTTATGTTCTAAATAGCGCAGACCACCATGAATTAATTTGCTGCTAGCAGATGAGGTGTGACTAGCTAAATCATCTTTTTCACATAAAAATACCGATAATCTACGACCTGCAGCATCATTAGCAATACCAACACCATTAATACCGCCACCGATCACGGCAATGTCATATATTTTTGAATAATCATTAGGCTGTATTTTCATTTCTCATTTTCTTTTTATTGTTGATCTTATAAAAATTAAAACATCAAATTGATGAAACAACAATCAAAAAAGTAGAATAATCAATTTTAAATAACTAAGTGTTTAACCGTTAATTGATTACCCTACTAGTGAATTCAACCAGTTAAAGAACGAACTAATCCTCAGCCCAACTTTGACTACGTTTAACTGCCTTGAGCCAACCCTTATAAATCATCTCAGATTGCTCAGAAGACATTTTTGGCTCAAATACCTTTTCTATGGCAGATTTATTTCTTAACTCATGTAGATCTTGCCAGAAACCCGTCGCCAGCCCAGCAAGGAAAGCTGCACCCAAAGCAGTAGTTTCTTTCATTATTGGACGTTCTACTGGTGTCGCTAAAATATCAGCCTGAAATTGCATTAAGAAATTATTTTCCGTTACTCCCCCATCAACACGGAGTGTACGGAGCTCTTCTTCTGCATCTTGCTGCATTGCATCTAAAACATCTCGGGTTTGAAAAGCAATAGACTCTAAAGTTGCACGAATGATATGTTCAATACTAGCCCCACGAGTAAGTCCAAAAATAGCTCCACGCGCTGTTGGGTCCCAATATGGTGCGCCTAACCCTGTAAAAGCAGGTACAACATATACACCGTTACTGTCTTTCACACGTGTTGCATAAAGCTCAGAGTCTTTAGCATTCTTAATGACTTTTAATTCATCGCGTAACCACTGCACGCAAGAACCACCATTAAACACGGCGCCCTCTAGGGCATAGTTCACCTCACCACTCGCACCACATGCAATAGTAGTTAGTAATCCATGTTCTGACCGGACAATCTTCTTACCTGTGTTCATTAATAGAAAACAGCCTGTGCCGTAGGTATTTTTTGCCTGACCAGATTCAACACACATTTGACCAAACAGTGCGGCTTGTTGATCACCTGCGATTCCTCCAATGGGGATACCAACTTCTTGCCCACTTATGGTATGTGTATATCCATAAACCTCAGATGAGCTACGTACTTCGGGTAACATTGCTCGAGGAATCTCTAAAACTTGTAAAAGTTTTTCATCCCATTCTAGCTTTTCGATATCAAACAGCATGGTTCGTGATGCGTTGGTAAAATCAGTCACATGAACAGCACCATTGGTTAGTTTCCAGATTAACCAAGTGTCCACCGTACCGAACAACAATTCTCCTCGCTCAGCACGCTCACGACTTCCTTCAACATGGTCTAATATCCATTTAATTTTTGTAGCCGAAAAATACGGATCAATCACTAACCCCGTTATTTTACGTATGTATTCTTGCCATCCTGCCTTATGTAATTGATTGCATATCTCAGTCGTTTGTCGACTTTGCCAAACAATCGCATTGTAAATCGGCTTGCCCGTTTTTTTATCCCAAACAACCGTGGTTTCCCGCTGATTGGTAATCCCAATTGCTGCAACTTGTTCACTCTTAATGCCTGCTTGAGCTAAAGCTTCTACCCAAACAGCACTTTGCGTAGCCCAAATTTCCATAGGGTCATGCTCAACCCAGCCAGGCTGAGGATAAATCTGAGTAAATTCTTTTTGAGCAATACTGACAACATTAGCATCATGGTCTAAAACAATTGCTCTTGAGCTTGTTGTTCCCTGATCAAAAGCAACAATATATTTTTTCGGGCAATTTGACATCTGAATGTCCCTTTCATTATTCACACACATCTAGTCCACAATGCCAAGACATCATGCCTAACTATATTTACTTAAAATTTTCTTTGGAATATATCATTATTTTTAAGGGGTATAGGTTTTCTTCGCCCAAACTCTACTCATTCTTTATCAATTTTTACTACTTGGAAAAAATAATATACCAAAGATCCCAACAATATTATAAAGGTGAGCTGATCGGCTAATTTGAAATCACATAAATATTCAACTTATTCTTTTGCTTAAATAACAAACATTGTTTTACAGACATAAAAAAAATAAAGTGAAATACTCCTCTAGAAAATATGTAAAAACGGAATAAATCTTCTCTTTTTTAGCATTCAACCCAAGCGAAACATGGAGCGACTCATGGTTGATCAACCTTCTACCGCAACAACTCCACACTCTAATTTAGATACAAAAACTCGTCTAAAATCAATTTTGGGCGGTTCTGCCGGTAACCTTGTTGAATGGTACGACTGGTATGTATATGCAGCTTTCACGCTCTATTTTGCTCATGCTTTTTTCCCAAAAGGTAGCCAGACGGCTCAACTCCTTCAAGCGGCCGCAATTTTTGCTGTAGGCTTTTTAATGCGCCCGATCGGTGCATGGATTATGGGTATCTATTCAGACCGTAAAGGACGTAAAGCGGGTCTTACCCTTTCCGTCACTTTAATGTGTATAGGTTCTCTTCTTATTGCCGTGACACCAAGTTATGAAAGTATTGGTGTATTTGCCCCTCTTCTTTTAGTTGTCGCTCGTTTAATTCAAGGCTTAAGTGTAGGAGGAGAATATGGAGCTAGTGCTACCTATTTAAGTGAAATGGCTGAAAGAAATCGACGTGGTTTTTTCTCTAGCTTCCAATATGTAACATTGATTGCTGGTCAGCTCACAGCCCTATGTGTTCTATTAATATTACAAATGGTATTAACTGAAGAACAATTACATGATTGGGGATGGCGTATTCCATTCTTTATTGGAGCTTTACTTGCTATTGTAGTTTTCCGTATTCGACGTGGCCTCTTAGAAACTCAATCTTTTAAAAATGCTCAAAGTGAAACAGACCAGCCTAAATCAGGCATGTTTGCTTTATTTAAACATTATCCGAAAGAAGCGTTCACAGTATTGTTTTTAACAGCTGGCGGGACTTTAGCTTTCTATACTTACACGACTTATCTGCAAAAATATTTAGTGAATACTTCTGGATTTACTAAACCTGAAGCTACCCAAATTACAACTTTAGCGCTATTTATTTTTATGTGTCTACAGCCGGTAGCGGGTGCTCTATCGGATCGCATTGGTCGAAAACCCCTTATGATTTTCTTCGGAATAACAGGTGTTTTATTCACTTACGTTTTATTTGATGCACTCGCAAATACACATAACTACTGGACAGCTTTCTGGTTATGTTTTGGCGGTCTTGTAATGGTGACTGGTTATACTTCAATTAATGCCGTAGTTAAAGCTGAGCTTTTCCCTGCACACATTCGCGCTTTAGGTGTTGCATTACCTTACGCAATTGCTAATACGTTATTTGGCGGAACAGCAGAGTTCTTTGCTTTAAGTTTTAAAGAAGCTGGGCATGAATCTTGGTACTTTATTTATGTAAGTATTATGATCTTCATTTCTCTCATTATTTATATTTTTATGAAAGATACCAAGCATCATTCAAAAATCAAAGAACATTAATACTTTACTAATAAGGGCTAATATCGTTCGCCGATGTTAGCTCAAATCATGAGATTAAGCCCCAACAACCTTTGTATTTTATGAGATACTAGCTATAAGAAAATAAGGACGATACTGATGAATAGAAGTATTTTATGCTTGGCATTAAGTAGTATGTTTGTTTTAACTGCTTGTCAGACTACCCCTCGACAATATAATGGTTCAACTGGATACCAGATTGAAAACCAAACAAAAACTTCGGCGACTTTAGCTTACACTTTAGCGGGTCGTAATAACCAGCAACTCGATGAACGTAAATTACAACGCGCTTGTCAGAATGTGCTAGGTGCTCAGAAAGTTTATAAATTATCAATTTTGAGTATCAATGAAATTCCTAATCCAGCGAAAGATGAGCATTATGGAATTCAACTCGGCGAAACTCGTGCTTCTTTTGGCTTATCAAATACACCTAGCTTAAATAATGGTGAAGACTATGCGACTCGCCAAGCGCTTGAAGCACGTCCAAGCACACTAAAAGTTGTTCGTTATACTTGTTCATAAAATAAAAAAGACGCTGTTCTTTTACAGCGTCTTATAAAAACTTACATTTCTAAACTCTTTAGCTTCATCTAGATCTGGCCATGTAGAAGCACTTCTTTCTTCAATTTTTTCATATTTGGGATGACTAAAGTTTTTAACACGGCTATCAGCCACCCAGACTTCTGGCGCAAACTTTAAAAATTCATCTAAGAAAAAGCGGTTACATTGATCGTATAAAACATCAGCTGCCAATAAAACATCAACTTGCTCAGCCTTATATAAATCATCTAAATATTCTAGCTCAACATTATTAAGTAAAGCGTTTTCACGGCAAGCATTCAAACTAACTTGATCGATATCACAGCAGATGACTCGTTTCGCTCCTGCCATTTTTGCAGCAATTGCAACTACACCCGAACCGGCCCCAAAATCCAAAACAACTTTATCCTTAACATGGTGCGGCTCTGCAAGTAACCACTGCGCCATCGCCAAACCAGATGCCCAACAAAAAATCCAATACGGCGTATCATCCCAAATACGGCGAATAACTTCATCATCTAAGCGATTAGTTGGAAAAACTGGTGGAATCAACCATAAAGAAATAGGCGTTTCTGGTAATTGTTGTACCATCAACTCACAATTAGGAATAACTTCATTTAGTGCTTGAAGTAAATGTTCAGGGGCTTTAGACAGTTGAAAAGTGCAGCTCATCAGATTTCTTTTAATTCATTTTTATAACAAGCATAACAGAGTCATTCCATTATGATTTGAATTTTTAGAATAACCTTTGGTTGGACCTACTTTTCTTTCGGGAAAAGTAGGCAAAACCATTGTCATCCGCAAAACTCGGCAGATACTCTCTAGAATCGAAAGCATCGCAGAAACATTAAATTTTTAACGTATTTCTGCCTCAAACAATTGCGGATGACGGTTACGCGTATCAAATAACAGCCTAGCGTTAATTAAATTAACCTAAAGCTTTTTCAGCAGCTTCTACAGTTTGAAGAATCAAAGTTGTAATGGTCATTGGACCAACACCACCCGGTACTGGTGTATAAGCAGAAGCAATTTCTTCAATACCTTGTAATTGAATATCACCTACGCCACCGCCATCACGAGGATGGAAACCAGCATCTACAACCACTGCACCTTGTTTAATCCAATCTTTTTGGATAAGTTCAGCTTTACCTACAGCACCAACAATAATGTCAGCTTGTTTCACAAGCTCAGGTAAGTTTTGTGTGCGTGAATGGCAAATCGTTACTGTTGCATTCGCTTGCAAAAGCATCATTGCCATTGGTTTACCTAAAATTGCTGAACGGCCAACCACAACCGCATGTTTACCAGCAATTTCGATATTGTTTTCTTTTAAAATGGTCATAATGCCCGCAGGAGTTGCTGAACCATAGGCAGCTTCGCCCATAGCCATACGGCCAAAACCAAGACAAGTTACACCATCAACATCTTTAGCTAATGAGATAGCATCGAAACATGCACGCTCATCAATTTGCTCTGGAACTGGATGTTGTAAAAGAATGCCGTGTACATCTGGGTTAGCATTAAGTTTTTCAATTTCAGCTAATAATTGTTCTGTTGTCGTTTCTTGTGGCAATTCAATTTTTAAAGAGTCCATGCCTACTCGACGGCAAGCATTTCCTTTCATGCGTACATAAGTTGCAGATGCACCATCATCCCCAACTAAAATAGTCGCCAAAATTGGGGTACGACCTGTTTTAGCTTTTAAAGCTTCAACACGTACTGACAAATTTTCTTCAATTTGCTTTGCTAATGCGCGACCGTCTAAAACCAATGCCACAGCACATCTCCAAGGTAGACATGAATTTAATGTGCCAATAATACATGATTATTTGGACAAATTTATTCTAGATGTTGCTTTTATGTTCATCTTATCTCAAAACAGTATTGTTTTTTTTGTAAAGGTTGCTAATATGTGCATCACCAAATGTAGGCGGGGTGGCAGAGTGGTCATGCAGCGGACTGCAACTCCGTGGACGCCGGTTCGATTCCGACCTCCGCCTCCAAATTTGGTAAAGCCCGGGTGGTGAAATAGGTAGACACAGGGGATTTAAAATCCCCCGCCCACAAAGCGTGCCGGTTCGAGTCCGGCCCCGGGCACCATTTTCTAGTACAGAAATTGGTGTCATAAAGAATCCAGCGAAAGCTGGTTTTTTTATGTCTAAAAAAAGGATACTTATTAGCATCCCTTTCTCGCCCCATATATTTAAGCAGTTTTTTGCTTATCTTTTTCAGGTGTTAAATTCGCATCCAACACCAATTGATAACCTCGACTAGAATCTACTTTATATTCTGCATTTTTAATTGAATCTACAAAAATCCAATCCGACAGCACCTGCTTATCATCTAGTGTAACCATCAAATAACCCCGCTGATTTAAATTACAATATGCCAATTCATCGATAAGCGTCGTAAAGGCAAATTCAAATTGCTGCAACTGAGCTAGCGGAATACTTAAATATTTTTCAAGACCCGGTGAAGAAACCGAACTTGTCGCCAGTTCAACCCCGACATATTCACCCTTTTGGCTATATAAGTAAGATGTCCACGCATTATGGGTATCGCCTGCCAAAACAATAATTTTCTTATTAAACTCTGCCAATTTAGTGTAAAAGAACTCTCGCTCAGCATAGTAACCATCCCAAGCATCAAGGTTATATGGAACTAAAGTTGTGACTCGCGCTTTTTCTTGAACAGTTAAAGTTGGATCACCCTGCTCTAATCGTAATTTTAATGTGACTAATTCTGTAATTTGCGCATTCATTTTAGCTAACGTATCTGGCGATGTTCCGCCTGAAGTAATTTGCCCCAGCGATGCCAACAACTCAGCAGGAATCCACATTTTACTCATTAAGACTTGCTGTCCCACAACATTCCATGTTGCAGTTGAACTTTGTAAGACACCTACTATATTTTTCTCTTTACTACCTAATAACCACTCACGCTGAGTTTCACCCATTAAGGTCCGCATTGGATTAGTCAAATCTGCTTGGAATTTTGCAATATCCAAACCATTTGCTGTTATATACTTGCCATAATCCAACTGCTCATCACGGGCAATAATGCGAGTATCTAACATCATTAAATTGACAAGCCCCCCAAAATCAAACCGGCGATAAATCTTAGTATGCTGATCATCGATAGGACGGATAGGCATCCATTCAAAATAAGCTTGTAAAGCCGCTAGCTTTCTTTCTAAAAACTTACCTTCATTCTTTGCTTTTGGAGTTTCTTCCGTATGATTCTCAGCCCCTTCACGCCAAGTATTATTTGCTAACTCATGGTCATCCCAAATTACAATAAAAGGATGACGCTGATGAGCGGCCTGTAAGTCTTTATCTTGACGATACAGCGCATAACGCTTGCGATAACCATCTAACTCAATAATTTCTTTATTATTATCGGACGGTAAAGTACGGCCCAGCTTTGCAGCATCTTCTGTCGCATAGCCATCAGCCCCATATTCATAAATATAATCGCCCAAATGAATCACTACATCCACGTTCTGTTTTGCCATTTCACGATAAACGTAAAAATAACCCGCAGGATAATTAGAACAAGAACATACTGCAAAGCTAACCTTATTAGTAGTTACAGGTAAAGTTTTAGTTTGCCCTATTGGCGAGACTTTACTACCAAATCGAAAGCGATAATAATAAGTCGTACCTGCTTGTAGACCTGTTGCATCCACCTTCACGGTAAAATCGTCAGTTTTAGTCGTTTGAACCGTACCAGCCTTTAAATTCTGCTTGAACTGATCATCGGTAGCAATTTCCCAAGTCACCTTAAGAGGTGCACTAAGGTCTACTGGTGTTAAACGCGTCCATAAAATTACTTTATCCTGCAATGGGTCACCACTTGCTACACCATGAAGGAAATCTGCTTGTGCTTCTGGACTTTCATCATCGGAACCATCGTTACACCCCGTAAAAGCTACAGGCAAAGATAGCGCCCCAAAACCAAATAAACTTTTTTGAATTAATTCTCGGCGTGAAATTTTCTCTGACATAAAATTACCTAAGTTTTAAGCAATGAGTGTCTTAAATTTAGGTAGATAAGATGAACAACTGATCTCAGTTTAATGAACAAATCATGACATAAACTGGTCAATTTATATAAATACCAACAAGAACTGATTGAAAATAAAGCAAACACTCTGATTTTCTCTTGCCAATCGCGCACTTGTCCTCTATTATTGCGCACATGCCCGGGTGGTGAAATAGGTAGACACAGGGGATTTAAAATCCCCCGCCCACAAAGCGTGCCGGTTCGAGTCCGGCCCCGGGCACCATTTTCAAATATTGAATTTGGTGCTACAAAGAATCCAGCGTATGTTGGTTTTTTTATGCCTAATCAAAATGAATTTTATGATAAGAATATTATTACTCGTTTACACTACCCTTTTTATAACAAAGGTTTACGCCATAGATCTTTTCTCTGGTACCCTTTCTCTCAAAGACAACCATTGGTATTTTTCACGTTGCTCTATTACCAAAGATGATTATTTAGTTAAAGCACCCGAACAGATAATAGATAAATTTAAAACGCTGGAACAAAAACGAGAAACTTATTGGGTCAGTTTGTTAGCGGACGCAGATTATCAAGAGAATGGTGTTTTAATTTTAAAAATTAAAGAAATAGACGAAATACATTTAAAGGCATCTTGCCACTTATTAGATGCATTTGAAGATATTGAAAATCGAGAGTAATCACCACTCTCGATTCATCACCAGCTCTTCCATTTCTAGATCTAAATATCCAGCTTCCTGTGCTACCATCATCATTGCTTCAGCAATATAGTCAGCAGCACTATCATCTAAAGAAGAATCTAGATCTTCGAACTGAGGTTTCATCTCATTAATTTCAATCACAGTCTGATGAGCATATCGATAGATATCCTGCTCAGCTAAGGCAGGCTTCTGAACTTTTTTAGCAAATTGTTCAATGAGCTGCTTGAGTTCAGCGACCAAAATATCTGGATAATATTCATCATCAAACATCGGGAGAAGTAAGTCTTCGAACATACAAAAGTTTACACAACAGCAAAAACTTGCCGCTTATAACATATTTTCAAAAGAATAACGATATTTTTCCCTGACTCAATCATCTAGCTCATTAAATTAATGAGCTACTACCTGATTTTTATAAAGCCTACTTTACTAGGCTTGTATCATCGCCTTCCAAACTAGAATTGCATCAGTCATTGCTTTGACATCATGCGCTCTAACAATGGATGCTCCTTGCTGAATACTAAGCAAATGCCCCGTAACGCTTCCTACCGCACGCTGATCTGCAGTTGCACCTTTTAATGCTTCACCAATAAAACGTTTACGAGAAAGGCCAGATAAAATCGGATAACCCATTTCACCAAGCTTCCAAAATTCTTTTAATAGTCTTAAATTTTGCTGCGCATTTTTTGCAAAACCAAACCCAGGATCAATAATAATATTATTTTTTTTCACGCCCGCATTTAAAGCTTCATTCACGCGCTGCTGGAGCTCCTCTATAACATCTAAGGTTACGTCCGTATATTGGTCTAACTGATTCATTGTAGTCGGCTCACCACGCATATGCATGATCACTACGGGTATATCCAGTTCTGCTGCCGTTTTTAAAGCATTGGGACGAGTAAGCGCACGTACATCGTTCCAAATATGTGCTCCTGCTTCTTTCGCAGCACGAATAACATCAGGCTGACTCGTATCAATTGATAGAACAATATTATGTTTAGCTAAAGCTTCAACTACGGGCACAACTCTTCGTATTTCTTCTTCTACGCTTACTTCAGATGCTCCTGGACGGGTAGACTCACCACCAATATCAATAATGGTAGCGCCTTGCTCTACCATGGCTAGCGCATAAGCAATCGCTTGATCTACTTGATTATGCTTTCCACCATCACTAAAAGAATCTGGTGTGACATTTAATATGCCCATAACGTGAGGCTGTGATAGATCTAACTGAAGCTGTCCACACTGTAAAATCTGTTGAGGCAAAGGCATTAGTTGCATAAAAAGCTCCAGTTTAAAATCAGGCTGTATTTTAGCAATTATCATCTATATATGGTGTTGATTTGTTTTTAGCTTTTAACAAACTCAAGCCCATAAAAAAAGCCACATGACTGTGGCTTTTTTAATTAACTAATTATTAGTTCATTGCTGGCAATGGTGGTGGTGTAGATGGACCATCTTTTGGTGGTTCAAATGCAGCCACTGGATTTTCAGCAACATATACTTTAGGCGGTTGTGGCTCACGCCCTTCCATAATGTCACGGATTTGATCACGATCAATAGTTTCCCACTCCATCAAAGCTTTTACCATCGCATGTGCAATATCTTTATTACCTTCTAAGATATTACGTGCAACTTTATATTGCTCATCAAGAATACGACGTACTTCTTCATCAACTAACTGTTGAGTTGCTTCAGAAATCGTACGGCTTCCTACATTACCAAAGAAACCATTTTGGTTTTCATCTTCGTAAACCATTACACCCATTTTGTCAGACATACCGTACTTCGTAACCATTGCACGCGCCATTTTAGTAGCTCGCTCAAAGTCATTTGAAGCACCAGTAGATTGCTGCTGGATAAATACTTCTTCAGCAATACGACCACCAAACAAAATTGCAATTTCGTTTAGCATCTTGTCTTTATAGTGGCTAATTTGGTCTTGTTCAGGTAACTGCCAAGTTACACCTAAAGCCCAACCACGCGGCATAATCGTTACTTTATGAACAGGATCTGTACCCGGTAAAATCTCGGCAACAATCGCATGACCAGCTTCATGATAAGCAGTTGCACGACGTTCTTCTTCACGTAAAACCATCGATTTACGCTCTGGTCCCATGTAGATTTTGTCTTTTGCATCTTCAAAGTCATGCATGTCAACAGTGTTCTTATTACGGCGTGCAGCAAATAATGCAGCTTCGTTAACAAGGTTTGCCAACTGTGCACCAGAGAAACCTGGAGTACCACGAGATAGAACTTTAACATCCACACCCGTAACTGAAGGTAATTTTTTCAAATGTACATTCAGAATCTGCTCACGACCACGAATGTCAGGCAAACCTACCATTACTTGACGGTCAAAACGACCTGGACGTAATAATGCTTTATCCAAGACATCAACACGGTTCGTCGCAGCAATTACGATTACACCTTCGTTACCTTCAAAACCATCCATCTCTACAAGCATTTGGTTCAAGGTTTGCTCACGTTCATCATGACCACCACCTGTACCTGAACCACGATGACGTCCTACTGCATCAATCTCGTCAATAAAGATAATACAAGGCGCATGACGCTTCGCTTGCTCGAACATATCACGGACACGGGACGCACCCACACCCACGAACATTTCGACAAAGTCAGAACCTGAAATGCTGAAGAAAGGAACTTTAGCTTCACCAGCAATTGCTTTGGCTAATAACGTTTTACCAGTACCCGGAGGACCAACCATAAGTACGCCACGAGGAATGGTAGCGCCCAAACGTTTGAATTTTGCAGGGTCTTTTAAGAAATCTACAATTTCAACAACTTCTTGTTTTGCTTCATCACAGCCGGCAACGTCAGAAAAATTAACTTTGATTTGGTCTTCAGAAAGCATTTTTGCTTTCGACTTACCAAAACTCATCGGTCCATTTTTTCCGCCTGCACCACCACCCATGTTACGCATAAAGAACATGAATAACAGAATGATTAACAGTACAGGGAAACTAGCAATGAGAAGTTGCATCAAAATGCCTTGACGTTGAGGAGCTGTTCCCTCTACAACAACATTTTGCTTATTTAAGCTCGGCATAAGCTCAGTGTCTTCAACTTGCGGACGAACAGTTTCAAACTGTGATCCGTTAGTTTTTTCACCATTAATATTTAAACCGTCAATTGTGACTTGCTTAATTTGGCCAGCATTCACCGCTGCAACGAAATCTGAATATTTCATCGCAGTAGGCTTATTGCGGTCACTGATATTACTGAAAATTAAAATCAGAACACCAAGTATTATTAGCCACAATACGGCATTCTTGAAGTAATCGCTCAAAGCTTTATTCCCATATCGATCTAATTTGATCATGCCCAATCTTGGCTGATCGTCATAAAAACAGCAACTGTATTGCTTGCGGATAACCTAAAAGTACAAAATGCACAATTTTTAGGAGCTTGGCAAGTAAACTTTATTGCAATGCTTTCTTACGCCCTTGTCCAACCAAAAAAACTTCTTTAGAGCGCGCCCGAGAAGCTGCTGGTTTTGCTGTCTTTAACACATCAAAACTATCAACCACTTGTTTACGAAACTCATCGAATCCTGCGCCTTGGAACACTTTAACCACAAACTGTCCATTAGGTCCAAGAACCTTTTGAGCAAAATCTAAAGCCAGTTCACATAAGTAAATCTGTCTAGGTTGATCAACAGCCCTATTACCTGATGTATTGGGGGCCATATCAGAAATTACAATGTCTACTTGTCGCCCATTTAAAATATTTAACAATTTTTCAAATACAGCTTCTTCTCTAAAGTCGCCTTGTAAGAAAGTGACATCAGGCAAAGCATCCATGGGCAAAATATCGGAAGCTATCACTAAACCTTTGCTACCCACAAGTTTTCCAGCAATTTGAGACCAGCTACCAGGAGCTGCACCCAAATCGACTACCGTCATGCCTGGCTTGATCAACTTATATTTTTCTTGGATTTCAAGAAGTTTATATGCTGCTCGCGCACGATACCCTTCCTTTTGTGCTTTTTTTACAAAAGGATCGTCTAGATGTTCCCTCATCCACGCACGACTACTTTTCGACAATTTCTGGTTTGTAATGCGTGTTGCCATAACTCACTAAATATCAAAAAAACTTCTGATCGTTCATTGTACGTGAAAATTACTCTCATTACAGTACGGATGTAGCGTAATCTCACCAAGTTTTACAGTTTTTTTCCAATAATGTTGATCGATTATTTATACAGTTTTTCGTACATCTGAATTTAAGTTTTTTGCTATACTAAGTCGTTTTTAAAATCAGGTATTTTTAATGGCCGCTTTATCTATCCATGAACGTAAACGTTTACGTCAAATTGGTCATGTGCTTAATCCGGTTGTCATGATTGGTGGACAAGGCTTAACAGATGCTGTTATCGAAGAAACTCTTCGTGCTTTAAACGACCACGAACTTATCAAAGTTAAAGTTGCTGGTGAAGACCGTGAAGCACGTACTGCTGTAATTGATGCAATTGTAGAAGCGACTGGCGCAGAAGCTGTGCAAAAGATTGGTAAAATTGTTTTACTTTACAAAAAAGCAGCTAAGCAAAACCAGCATTTGTCTAATCTTGTTCGCCACGCTCATTTAGCAAACTAAGTTGATTTGACAAACTATGGCAAGTTACGAACTTTCAGCTTTTGATCGTTTTCATGCTGTTTCTGTTGTTGGCGCAATTGAACAGCAAGCACCGCACACCTTAAATGTCGGTTTTTGGATTCGTGATCCAAATCAACTCATTGTCTGGCCCCAAGAAGTCACGGCTAATCCTCGTCAGGATTTTTTGTGGGAAGAAACTTGTTTCGAAATTTTTGTTGGCGTGCATGATGAAGATTATTATCGGGAAATTAACCTTTCCCCTTCTCAAGCATGGCAGTCTTATCAGTTTGAAGAATATCGCTATCCAGAAAATATGCCTCCCCTTGCTGCTTACGATATTGAACTGAACCATCTCAAGCGTACTCATTATGGCTTAAATGTTAGTCTTGATTTGGGACAATTTATGCAACAGCATCGCTTGAAATGGGCAAACCTTTATTTAGGTTTAACTGCAGTTTTAAAAACCAAAGAAGGTATGCAGTACTATGCAATACAGCATAGTGGAAAAAGTGCAGATTTCCATAATAAGCGTGACTGGTTACATCAGTTTTAAAAAAATAAAAAAGCGAGAAATTAATTCTCGCTTTTTTATAGCTGGCTAAAAGCTAAGATCATTAGTTATCTCGTGCTTTATTCCAAGCTTCAACTGCATTATTTTTAGTACGCTTAATACTTTCACTTAAAGAATCTTTGTGCTTCAAAGAAATCTGGCTAATATCACCTTTCAATTCTTTACTGACTTTAGTCAAATCTTCGATAAGCGCGTTAATTTCTGCTTTCAAAGCATTTTTAAGTTCAGATAGTCCTTCTTGTGAAGTGCTAAACTGAGCTTTAATCACATCAAGACGTTGTAGAATATCTTGTTTAATTTGAACAAATTGATTTTGAATATTCTTGTTTAACTCATGAGTTTCAGCTTCAATTTTTTCTTGAGTTTCACTTAAAACTTCTTTGACCTGCTCTTGAGTTTCAGTGATAGCTTCTTTCACCTGAGTTTTCGCTTCTGTAGCAACTTCTTTAATCTGCTCAGTTTTCTCGGCAACACTTTCTTTTACTTGCGCAGTTTTAGCAGTTACTGTTCTTTTCGCTTTAGTTGTAGTAGCAGCTACGGTTTCTTTCACTTCATTCACCTCAGCTTTTACTGAATCAACTACTGCTTGAGCTTTCTCGCTCACATCTTTTGAAACTTGATCATTACTCATGCTATTTCCTCATATTGTTTATTTTTTAACTAGCAATACAATAAATCCAGTTCTAAAAATTCAGCCAGCAAATTGTTAGACAATTTATCAAAAGTAACTGATTCGGATGAGCGGATAATTTTTTTGTAAAAATCAAGCAATGAATTATGTTTTTTAGCAGAAAATAAATAGACTTTTTAAGGTTCCATGCGTATAATGCGCTGTTAAGTTACAAGCGAGCAGACCGATAGGGAGGGGCATGTTTTATCACAACATCGCCTATCTTTTTTGGGTCTACTCGCTTTTTTACAGCCGAAATTCAGGAGCTTTGGTTTGAGCACCCCCGCCATTTTAGCCCTCGCAGATGGAACGATCTTTAAAGGAACGTCAATCGGCGCAACGGGAAGTACGACTGGAGAAGTCGTTTTTAACACAGCCATGACAGGCTATCAAGAAATTTTGACTGACCCAAGTTATGCACAACAAATTGTGACATTAACTTACCCTCATATCGGAAACACTGGCTGCAACGCAGAAGACGTTGAATCTGGTCGTATCCATAAAGTATGGGCGAATGGTTTAATTATTCGTGACCTTCCTCTACTACACAGTAACTTCCGTGCTGAGCAGTCTTTGAGTGAATATTTGCAAGAACACAATGTTGTTGCAATCGCGGATATTGATACACGTAAATTAACACGTATTTTGCGTGACAAAGGTGCACAAAATGGTTGCATCCTTGCTGGCGAAAATATTACTGAAGAAGAAGCAATTGCCAAAGCTCGTGCTTTTGGTGGCTTAAACGGTTTAGACCTTGCAAAAGAATGTTGCGATCCAACTGGTTTTGAATGGTCTGAAGGTTCATGGACTCTAGGCCAAGGCTTCTCTCAACCTGAATTAAAATATCATGTAGTTGCATACGATTACGGTGTCAAAACCAACATCTTGCGTATGCTTGCAGACCGCGGTTGCAAATTAACCGTTGTACCTGCAGAAACTCCGGCTGAAAAAGTATTGGCACTTAATCCAGATGGCGTATTCCTTTCAAATGGCCCTGGCGATCCAGCTGCTTGTGATTATGCAATCGAAGCTGTAAAAACTATTGTTGAAACCACAACATTACCTGTATTTGGTATTTGCTTAGGCCACCAAATCTTGGCACTCGCTTCTGGTGCAAAAACTGTAAAAATGAATCATGGTCACCACGGTGCTAACCACCCTGTACAAAATCTTGAAGATGGTACAGTGATGATTACTTCACAAAACCATGGTTTCGCTGTAGATGCTGAAACTTTACCGGCTAACTTAAAAGCAACGCATAAATCATTGTTCGATGGCACCTTACAAGGGATTCACCGTACAGACAAACCAGCTTTCAGCTTCCAAGGTCACCCTGAAGCAAGCCCAGGTCCACATGATTGTGCCCCATTGTTCGATCATTTCATCGAACTTATCGAAGCATCTAAACAGTAATTAAGGAGCGAATAATGCCTAAACGTACGGATATTAAAAGCATCTTAATTATTGGTGCTGGCCCGATTGTGATTGGTCAGGCATGTGAGTTTGACTACTCAGGTGCTCAAGCGTGTAAAGCACTTCGTGAAGAAGGCTACCGTGTTATTTTGGTTAACTCTAACCCAGCAACCATTATGACAGACCCTTCAATGGCTGATGCAACTTATATTGAGCCAATTACTTGGCAAACAGTTGCACAGATTATTGAAAAAGAACGTCCAGATGCAGTATTGCCAACTATGGGTGGCCAAACTGCGTTGAACTGTGCTCTTGCACTTGATGAGCACGGCGTTCTTGAGAAATATAATGTTGAATTAATTGGTGCAACTAAAGACGCAATTGAGAAAGCCGAAGATCGTAAACTCTTCGATATCGCTATGCGTAAAATTGGCTTGGAATGTCCAAAAGCTGCCATTGCTGAAACAATGGAAGAAGCTTTAGAAATCCAGTCACGCTTTGGTTTCCCAGTAATTATCCGTCCATCATTCACAATGGGTGGTTCGGGTGGCGGTATTGCATATAACCGTGAAGAATTCCTTGAGATTTGTGAACGTGGTTTTGACCTCTCTCCTACTCACCAGTTATTGATCGATGAATCTTTAATTGGTTGGAAAGAATACGAAATGGAAGTTGTTCGTGACAAAAACGACAACTGTATTATCGTATGTGCCATCGAAAACTTCGACCCAATGGGCGTACACACTGGTGACTCAATTACTGTAGCACCAGCTCAAACATTAACTGACAAAGAATACCAATTGATGCGTAATGCTTCAGTTGCAGTTCTTCGTGAAATTGGTGTTGAAACAGGTGGTTCTAACGTCCAGTTCGGTATTAACCCGAAAGACGGACGTATGGTTGTGATCGAGATGAACCCTCGTGTATCTCGTTCATCTGCACTTGCTTCTAAAGCAACAGGTTTCCCGATTGCTAAAATCGCAGCAAAACTTGCTGTTGGTTATACCCTTGATGAATTGAAAAATGACATCACTGGTGGCGTGACTCCTGCAAGCTTCGAACCATCAATTGACTATGTTGTAACGAAGATTCCTCGTTTTAACTTCGAGAAATTCCCGCAAGCTGAACCAGTTCTTACCACTCAGATGAAATCTGTTGGTGAAGTGATGGCAATTGGCCGTAACTTCCAAGAATCTGTACAAAAAGCATTACGTGGTCTTGAAGTTGGTGTAAGCGGTTTTGATGAAAAAATCGAAGCTGGTGCAACAAATGCAAAAGAAATTATTCTAAAAGAACTTAAAGTTCCGGGTCCTGAGCGTATCTGGTATGTAGCGGACGCTTTCCGTCATGGTTTCTCTTTAGATGAAGTTTTTGAAGCGACTAAGATTGACCGCTGGTTCCTTATCCAGATTCAAGACATCGTTAAAACTGAAGCTCAAGTGAAAACTTTAGGTTTTGGTGACTTAAACGCTGACAACATCCGTTCGTTCAAGCGTAAAGGTTTATCTGACCTTCGTATTGCTCACCTCATGGGCATTTCACAAAAGCAATTCCGTAAACAACGTTGGAACTTGGGTGTTTATCCAGTTTACAAACGCGTTGATACATGTGCAGCAGAGTTTGAGTCTGGTACTGCATACATGTATTCAACTTACGATGAAGAATGTGAAGCAAATCCATCAAACCGCGACAAAATCATGGTCATTGGTGGTGGTCCAAACCGTATTGGTCAAGGTATCGAATTTGACTACTGCTGTGTACACGCTGCATTAGCTATGCGTGAAGACGGTTACGAAACAATCATGGTGAACTGTAACCCTGAAACTGTTTCTACCGACTATGACACATCTGACCGTCTATACTTCGAGCCTGTAACACTTGAAGATGTACTTGAAATCGTACGTACAGAGAAGCCTAAAGGCGTAATCGTACAGTACGGTGGTCAAACTCCGCTTAAATTGGCACGTGCTTTAGAAGAAGCAGGTACTCCAATTATCGGTACATCACCAGATGCGATTGACCGTGCTGAAGACCGTGAACGTTTCCAACAAATGATTCAACGTTTACAGCTTCGTCAACCAAACAACAGCATTGTAAAATCTGCTGAAGAAGGTATCTCTGAAGCTGCAAAAGTAGGTTATCCGCTCGTTGTTCGCCCATCTTATGTATTAGGTGGTCGTGCAATGGAAATCGTATATAACGAAGAAGAACTTAAACGTTACCTTCGTGAAGCAGTTCAGGCATCTAACGAAGCCCCTGTTCTTCTTGACCGTTTCCTAGATGACGCAACTGAAGTTGATGTTGACTGTGTATCTGACGGTAAAGACGTTGTGATCGGCGGTATCATGCAGCATATCGAACAAGCGGGTATTCACTCAGGTGACTCTGCATGTTCAATTCCTCCTTATTCTTTATCAAAAGAAATTCAGGATGAAATGCGTCGTCAAACGATTGCGATGGCAAAAGAACTTGGTGTTGTCGGCTTGATGAACGTTCAGTTCGCTGTAAAAGGTGACGATATTTACGTTCTTGAAGTTAACCCACGTGCTTCACGTACAGTTCCATTCGTATCTAAGTGTATTGGTGATTCTTTAGCGAAAGTTGCTGCGCGTTGTATGGCAGGTCAATCTCTTGAGTCTCAAGGGTTTACTAAAGAAATCATTCCAACTCACTTTGCTGTGAAGGAAGCCGTTTTCCCATTCGCTAAATTCCAAGGCGTAGACCCTATGCTTGGACCTGAGATGAAATCTACAGGTGAAGTGATGGGCGTAGGTAAAACATTTGGTGAAGCATTCTATAAAGCTGTTCTAGGCTCGAATGAACGCTTACCTGGTTTACCAACTGAAGGCGAAGTAAAACATGCTTTCTTATCAGTACGTGAATCTGACAAGAAATACATCGCTGATATCGCTAAGAAATTAGTTGAATATGGCTTCAAGCTTGTTGCAACAGGTGGTACTTACCAAGTGCTTAAAGAAGCAGGTTTAGAATGCGAATCTGTAAATAAAGTTACTGAAGGTCGTCCACATATTGTTGACCGCTTGAAAAATGGTGAAATACACCTTATTGTCAATACCACTGAAGGTAAACAGGCTCAATATGACTCTGCAATGATTCGTCGTGCTGCCCTACAAGGCAAAGTGTATTACACAACGACTATCAATGGTGCAGAAGCTGTTTGCCAAGCCTTTGCTGTGAAATTGCCAATGGATGTATACCGCTTGCAAGATTTAACTGTAGGTTAATTTTTTTACCGATAAGTCCCGTCACCTTATCGGTGGCGGGATTTTTTCATTTTTTTAACTGTGTTTTCTCAACTTAAGAGGGACCGAAATGCAACGTTATCCAATGACCCCTGAAGGTAAAATCGCCTTAGAGAAAGAATTACAACATCTGAAATCTGTTGAACGTCCACGTATTACTCAAGCAATTGCTGAAGCACGTGAACATGGGGACTTAAAAGAAAATGCAGAATACCATGCTGCTCGTGAACAGCAAGGTTTCTGTGAAGGACGCATCCAAGATATCGAAGGAAAATTGGGTGCTTCACAAGTCATCGATGTTAAGGACTTAGAACAAAACGGTCGTGTTGTATTCGGTGTTACGGTAACGATTGAAAACCTTGATACTGAAGAACGCAAGACTTATAAAATTGTTGGTGATGATGAAGCTGATTTTAAAATCAATAAAATCTCAGTGAACTCACCAATCGCACGTGGCCTTTTGAGCAAGAGTGAAGGTGATGAAGTAAAAATCATTACTCCTCAAGGCGAAGTGGAATATGAAATCGTAAGTGTAGAATATCTTTAATTTATAAATAGATATACTTTAACTATAAAACCCCTCAATTGAGGGGTTTTTTATATTTCAGACAAATATTAAAAAATTCACTATGCATCTTTTAAAAAGCCTGATGCAAAGATTTTAAAAGCATTTAATGCTTCAGGAAGTACCTGTTCAGGATATTCACTAGAAGCTACCCATAATGCAGCGTTCATGGCAGCCCCATTTAAAAGCACTGCTGCCGCTTCTGGGTCTACAATTTTAATTTGTTCTGCTGTTAATAGCTGTTCAACGCACTCACGGGTAGACTGCAGACATCTATTTTGACTTGGCCAATGCGCTGGATCACCTAGCACTGCAGGTCCGTCACGCAACACAATACGCTGAAACTCAGGATTCAAAGCATTTTGAATATAGGTCTGCCCTTCAAGTAGCAATCCTTCCCAAAGATCATCAGGCTGCTCTAAATGCTGCTGGGCATATTCTGCCATTTGTGAATCAATTTGATCGACCACTGCAGCAAATAAACCACGCTTGTCACCAAAATGATGGTACAGCGCCCCACGGGTCAACCCTGCTTCTGCCGTGAGTTTATCCATTGAAGTATCTGCATAGCCATATTCAGCAAATGCACGACGTGCTACTTCAATCAGTTTCTTGCGGGTTTCCGCCATCTTTTGTTCACGAACAGACATATATTTCACCAGCTAATCATCACAAAAAATTTTAATTGACATACGCCTCGTATGTCAATTATGTTTACATACGAGGCGTATGTGAAACCTGAGCGACATTTACTGATTGGTATTTAAATACTGAAGGAGAATAAACCTGATGAGAACTGCAATATTTCCTAAAGACCGCCATGCCTTATATGAACAGCATGGTTATTCAGCCGCAATTCAATCGAAAGATTTACTCTTTGTTTCAGGACAGGTTGGTAGCCTTGAAGATGGTTCACCTATACCTGATTTTGAAAAACAGGTAATCCAAGCTTTTAAAAACTTAGCAGAGACACTGAAAGCAGCTGGTTGTACTTTCGATGATATTATTGATGTCACCACCTTTCATACTGATCCAGAACGGCAGTTTGAAAGTATTATGAAAGTTAAAAATCAGATCTTTACACAAAAACCTTATCCCAACTGGACCGCTGTGGGCGTAACCTGGCTAGCGGGTTTTGATTTTGAGATTAAAGTTATTGCACGTATTCCTCATAATAATTAGTTCAAATTAGCACTTACTTTAATATTCGATTCATTGGCTGAGCTGAGATTATTGGTTCAGCTTGAATCGCAATTCGGTATAATGGTGTATTGCCTTTTTTATATCTCCAGTATGGCTGAAAAGTTAATTAGCTCCCCTGTTCGTCATTGGTGCGAATTTGAGTTTATTTCCAAAACTGTGAAAAATCCAAATATCCATGTTAAAGGAAATTATTCTTATTATTCAGCTTATTGGGATCAAGGCTTTGAACGTTGTGTAGTACGTTATTTACATGACAAAGCTTCAACGCCAGAGAAACCGATTGACCAACTTTATATTGGCAATTTTGTTTGTTTTGGCGCAGAGTGCGTGATCATGATGGGTGGCAATCAGCTTCATAGACCCGACTGGATTTCAACTTTTCCTTTTGATACTCGTAGTTTTTTGGCGGCTGGCGATACTATTATTGCTGATGGCTGCTGGATTGGTAGCCGTGCAATGATTATGCAAGGTGTCAAACTCGGTGAAGGCGCAGTGGTCGCCACTGGAGCCGTAGTAACTAAAGATGTTCCTCCTTATGCAATTGTAGGTGGAGTGCCTGCGAAAATTATTAAGTATCGCTTTCCTCAAGAACAAATCGACAAACTACTTGCTTTAAAACTTTATGATTTAGATGAGAAGCAAATTTTGAAAATACGTGAATATCTTCAAACTGACGATATTGATGCTTTATCTACACATATAGAAAATTTGCGCAATTTATAAAAATTTATCTACAAAATTTGTCGTTATAAAATCACAAATGATTACGTGCTTGAATTTAAATCGTCAAAAAATAGGTATAAAGTATTAATAAGTAAGCATCATTACAATAAGGAAAATACTCATGTTATATCAACATATTCTAGTACCAATTGACGGTTCTGAAACTTCTATGGTCGCCATGAAAGAGGCCATTAAGCTGGGAAAAGCGTTAAATAGTAAAATTACAGTTGTACAAGTGATGGCACTTGACCCATTTATTGCTGATGTCTACGTAAAAACTGGCCAAACTAATGAGTTGATTGAACGTACAAGAACTTATTTGCTCGACATTTTAGAAAAAGCAAAACAAGAATTTGCCAAAGAAGGCATTACTGTTGAAACCAAACTGTTGGAAGGCTTTGTTGTACATGAGGAAATCATTCAAGCTGCTCAAGACTTAAATGCAGATCTGATTGTCATGGGTTCTCATGGCCGTACTGGGGTCCGAAAACTTGTGTTAGGAAGCGTGGCACAAAAAGTCTTAGGTGAAAGCCATATTCCTGTTTTAATTGTGCGCTAAAGAGTGACTGCCTGTCTGGCTAAATTGAGCAAGATAGGCTTTTATTTCTTAAAAGGTTGAGCTGATGTCCTCCTTTTCAGCATAACTCACCTGTGCCATCAAACTTAAAAGTAATACTGCTCCACTACACCATTTATTATTCTTTTGCATGTGTATTTACTCTCTAACATAAATATTAAGGCTGCCAAGCAAACTGCTTTAAGTCAACTTTACCATTTAACAAATAGACACCTTCAGCTTCCAGTTTTAATTGCTGAATATTTTCACCTTTTTCATTAAACTTACTTAGGCTAATTTTGCCTTGAGAATTAATCACACGATACCAAGGAACTTGATGATCAACTTCAAGATGTTTCAAAACATAGCCGACTAATCTTGCATGTTTTGGTAATCCTGCCATACGAGCCACTTGTCCATAGGTTGCAACTTTTCCGTAAGGAATCAAAGCAATGACTTCTAAAATTTGCCGATGTAGTTCATACTGAGTTGTCAAAATGGACTCCATAAAAATTGACATCATTCATATCATATAAAAAATTTTGAACAAAACTAAATGCAATCCAAGGTGGGCTTGAGGGAAATCTGCATGAAAAAAACATTACTAGTGATTACTGGCACTTTACTATGCGTTTCTTGTACTACACGCCCTCCTCTTCCTTTAGGAGAAACACCTAAAGTCTCTACAGATGGCCGCCCTATTATTCCAGTCACTTTTGTTTTTACAACTAATTCTCCAGAAGCAACAAAGTTTGATAATTATCAACAGATGCGTAAGGAAATTAAAATATTAAATAGATACTATGTGGATGATAAAAATAATAAAATTTTTAAATTTAAATTACATCGTTATATTCCTTATGAAGAGTTTTCAAAATTACATTGTGATTTAAAACAACAGATTAATCAGCCCTACCCAATTACGATTGAAACCATTCCTGCCAGTGTAAATACGTGTTTTCCGAAACGAACTGCAAGTAAAGAAGTGATTGTTTTTATTTATGATGCCTACTCAACGAAATGGAAATTTGAAGATGTAACGAGTAGAGCCTTTCGTAATAATGGCAAACCCTTTATTTTATTAGACTGGAACCGCCTCAATTATAATATTCAGGCTGGTAGCGTGCATGAAATGGGACATGTGTTTGGTCTAAAACATGTTTGTGCACCGAAGGCTACAAAACGTACTCCAACCAACATTATGACAAGTGCTGAATGTAAATTAGGCAGTGGTGGCTTAAGAAATTTAGGGTTTACTTCAGCACAACTTCAAACCATTTTATCGACTTACAACCAATATCCTTAAAATTTAACTTCAAGATATCTCCCTAATTTATCTTGGGATGCCATGTAATTCTCAGGGGTCAGTAAAGATGTTATATAAGTACTGGCCTTTGAGAAGTCTTCCGCATCTACAGAATAAGGCTGCCAAAATGTTTGTAAATTATTGGTGTAAATGGGGTAAAGACGGAGTAAATCTTTTGCCAAATCAAGTCTAGCTATACAGCCAAATGGCAAAGCATTTTGCTGTTCATATTCACCGTCACTATTAAACACTGCATTGCCTATATTAAAAACAACAGGCTTTTGATTGATGATCTGGATTGGCTGGATAGTATGAGCGCCATGACCAACAATCAGATCCGCTCCTGCTTGAGTAAGAATAGTCGCGAGTTTAGTTTGGTCTTTTGTAATAGGCTTAAAGTCGACACCCCAATGACAAATAACAATAATTTTGCGTTCTGGATGAGCCTGCTTATAACGCATTATTTGTTCAAGTAAAACGCCATTTAAGCAAGCTACTCCACTTCTTGATCCTAACGCATAAAAGTCATAATTCAGATAGGCCATGTCTCTATGCCAATAACCATTAAAAATCGCATAGTGCTTAGTCTCAAAAGTGATTTCAAAGTAATTGTGAGCATCTTTCTGGTTCAGTCCAGCGCCAATATAAGAAATACTCGCCTGATCCAACTGTTGTAATGTATAGGCTAATCCTTGCTCACCGTAATCTTTCAAATGGTTATTTGCTAAGACCAAATAATTTAGATGAATGTTCTTAAATTCTTCTAATGTTTTTTTAGCATCTGCTTTTAAAACAAATGGCTTTTTATCTTTTAACGGCGATTGATTTTCTAAAGAAAATACTGCTTCAAAGTTAGCGATGTTGATGTCATTTTTACCTAAAAAGGGCTGTATTTTTTCAAATGAATAATGATACCCATATTGCTGTAAGGCATCTGTTTGCCCTCTAGACTTACGCTTTTCGGTATACATTTCACCCAAATAGGTATCTCCAAGAATATTGATAATGCCTGTTTGAGAAGAATATTTTTTGGCCTCGACATGTCCTTCTTGAAAATAATGGTAGTAAGGAACCATATGCTCCAGACGGTGAATATCATCCAGAAAAGAGAAAAAACCAATGCTCCGGTTATGTTCGGAATAAGTGATATAAATCTGTCTAAAGGTATGTGAGATATATAAAACCGAAGTGAGTACCGGATGAGCAAGCAAAGGCGTAATCGGTTGATATACTTTATTTTTAAAAGAAAGTGTTCTAATAAAAAAAAGTTTTTTCAGCTCAGCTGGATAGCTATAAATGTGTTTTACCAATAAAAATAGATTTTTTAATTGATTAGGTGTTCTTAAAGCTAACTGGTGATCTTCTGCTCTTTTAGACAAGATCAATTGTATTTGCTCAATAGAGCCAAACAGCATATTGCTTAAGGCATCTTTAACATCATTTGCCTGAGTAAAAATTAAGAATTGTAAGAGCTCGGCAAATGTATATGATTCATTTTTTTCTAGACCTAAATTTTGTTCACCAATTTTCTTAATTTTTTGTTCAGGAACCCGATAGACTTCATCAGCTTGAACTTTTTTTTGATGAAATTGTTCTAATGCATAGTCGATTAGAAGTAGTGTTGAAATATCATCGTCAAATTCGAATTGCCATAAAGCTTCATCGAAACTTGTAGTGTCGATATGTGCTAATAGCTTGATCTCAACGGGTTGATATTTCATGGTTCATATCCTTGTAATCTTTAACGTAAGCGATATAACCCGATAAGTTATGCTCTTGGTCATCAATCCGTACTCGGAAACGATCATGGCGAATATAAAAAGCATGCAATATTTTATCTGGTCGAGCCATATACATGGCTATTTCCGGATAGAAAAAACCTGTGGTTTGAAAATCAGCCCTAAACTCAATTAATTTTTGAAGCTCAGGCATATACGCCTGCTCAAAAAGTGCATTATGGCCTTGCTCTTTTAAACGATTTACCATTTTATAGGCTGCCATTAACATTTCTAGTAAAGTGGCATATGTTGTTTTTCTATTTCGAATAAAAATAAAATGTTTTAAATAATTATTTAAACCAAAAATAAAATATTTATCTTCAGGGCATATTTTAGTGAGTTCATTTGTACAATAACTTAACCAATGATCATGATATTTTTCATATCTTTTATGAATAAAATTTTCAAACATTAACTTAACTGTGTCTAATAATCTTTTATCCTGATTAATTTGATATAACCTTAATAAAGCTAATGCTGCTTCTCCATCATAATAAATGATTCTGAACTTTTCTTTTAAATCATAAACTGGATAATTTAATACATGAGTTGTTGAGCCATTTGAATCGACTAATTTTAAAATACCATTTGCAAGTTTCTCTGCATATTTTTGATAATTAGTTTTTTGAGTAATTTCTTGATATTTAGTTAACATTAAAATAGCAGCCGCATTGGCACCTAATTTAATTTCAAATTCCCCTTCTTTACCATCAATCATGAAAGCAGTTTCTGAGTCTTTTTCTTTATAAAAGTTGGTCAGTGCATATTGGATAGCAGCATGTATCTTGGGCCAATATTCTGGCTTGCTCTGCACTTCAAATGTTTCCAGCAACGCATACACCGAGGTACAGTGGCGTACCGTATTGTAGTTACGGATGTCCCGATCATAGGCAGAAAAATAGCCATAGATAAATTTGCCATTTTCTTGAATTTGATCATGCAAAAATGCCGAATTTTTTTCAATTAACGACTGAAAATGCTGTTTCTTATTGCTCGAAATCGCCCTAATACCATTCGCATCATAACCGCTCGCTAAATTAATGAATTGCCCATTTTCATAAAATGCTGCATAGGTATCAAAAGTCCAAATGTCCTGTAGTTCTTGTAGTTTAACCTGTGGTTTAGTCGCGTTATATTTTTGCTTAATTGCATAATTCAGATTTGTTTCATCAAAAAAATTGGGTTTGTCATAGCTCAAACCTCGAATGATTGCTTTTCCATAAATCTCTTGCTCAAGAAAAGCCACTGAACAGTGTTCATCAAACCCAATACCTTTACGGTAGTGGTTATTGTGAAATTGATGATGGACCTGCTGCTCTACTACTTTCCAAACTTGTTTCGTTAAATTATATGTAACATCAATTTTTATATAATCAACAAGTGGCTCATGTGCAAACTGGTCATTAATGAAAGCTAATAATTGTATTTTTGCTTGTGAAAAGCTTGTTTTTTCACTATGCCATACGTTACATCTTTGGTCTTTAGGCCCATAAGATATAAATAAAATTGTTTCATCCTGAAAAGCGGAAGCATGTGGAGCGATATGTTCTAACCAAAGGTTCAGTTGTCTTTGGAAGTTTAAAAATGCTGTCACTCGAAATCAGTCCCTATCCGTTATTTGTTGTTCTATAAAGTTTTCAATCCATCATAGCATGAACATATAAAAAGCTAAGTTAACGTATTGTTTAAACATAAAAAAAGAGCCCGAAGGCTCTTTTTTTATTTGGTTAATTATCTATTAATAGATAATTGAGTTGTTATTTAACAAATCTACTAAACTAGTAATAGGATTTGTTGCATGCTCTTCATTAGTTAAAGTTAGCAAGGTGGTAGGTGAGGAAGCACTACCACTACCATCTCGGTCAACCAACAAGGTGACTTGATTCCCACTAATAGTCACACTGAGATAGTTATTAATAGTAGTTGCTGTTGCACCTGATAATAAAGATGACACATCAATTTTATCGCCTTCAGACATATTAAAATCCAGCCATTGATCAGTACCGTTTCCACCTGTTGGGCTTGAACCATTAAGTACATTGTAAATTAACAAATCAGCGCCATCACCTAATGTGAAGACTTCATTTGTAGATTGACTTACAGCAATGTCGTTCCCTGCTGTGCCCGCATTTGGCGTACCAATCAAAACATTATCAGCATCTACCTTAATTGTTAAAGTTTGCGTGTTTACAGTACCATCCAATGTCTCAATTTTATATGTAAAGACATCATCTTTTCCAAGATCAGCAATTTCACCATTAGCTTGATAACTATAGGTTCCATCTAAATTAACAGTTAAAGTTCCATACGTTCCTACTATTGGTGTTGAATTTACGTCCAAATAAGTGCTAGGCGTAGTCGATCCAGCCGCAACACCAATTTTAAAGACACTTGAATACAATGTATCATTAGAGATTAGGTCACCTGATACAGTTGATGCTGTATATGTTGTACCTGTAATATCTAATTGAATATTATTAATACCAAATGTCTTACCAGTAGTATTCGTCCAGTTAAACAATCCTGAACCATCACCATAAGCAATATTTAAATCATAATCAGCCGATGAAGTTCCTGTATTAGTCACTTTATAATAATATTTTGTACCACTGATGGTTGATGTCCAAGTGGCCAATTGAGTATCTAGTACTGCTCCATCTCTCTCTAGTTCAATAACCACATTATAAGCACTGGTTTGATTTCCTCCTAGACCAAAATTCTGAGTCACATTTGATGGTAATATTGATGTGAAAGAAATATATGCTGTTTGCCCTGCACCTAGGGTAAAACGCCCAGAATCATCTGGAATTGCCGTACTACCTGTCGCAGGAGGTGAAGTAGGTAATGCACCGTTACTTCCAGTTACCTGAATACTATTTAAAGAATCACCGGAACCATTTAATACCTGATCAAATAAAGTAGTAACTGTACCTGCAGAAGCCTTATTATCAGCGGTCAGTTGCGTTACTAATTTATCAGCCTCCTCAAGTCCTATTTTATCCGTCCAATCTAATGTAACCAAACTGGAGTCTAAACGAATATAAATAGTTGCCTGTTTTGAGTGGCCATCATTATCTTGTACGGTATAAGTAAATGCTTCAACCTTACCTAAAGCAGTTGCATTAGCCGTCATTTGATAACTATAAGCACCGGTTGAATCTATAGTTAAAGTACCATACATCCCTTCAATGACTTTAGGAGTACCAGATATTACATTTTCATCTACACCTACTGTAGTTTCTTTAATAGAAACAACTGACAAATCTAAACCTATCGGTGCAGTAGTATCATTAGATAAAACATTACCAGTAATAAGATCTGTATTATTAATGGTTGCTACTACATCATTAGACGATAATACTAAATTACCTAATAAGTTCAGAGATAATAAGTTACTTAAAGCACTCGAAGTTGAAGAATTTGGAGCAAGAATAAACTTATAAACACCAGCATCATCCAAAGAAATAGATTGCGAACCAGACGCGGTAAAAGTTAAAACACTATTATTTAATGTATACGCATTAGCAACAGTATTATAAACCTCATAGCTACCTGTTGATGTTTCTTTGGCAATAATCAAATCAAGACTACCGCCAATATTTCCGCCTAAAATAGCATCAATCAAATTCCCAACTGCACTTATATCTAAACCGGTAGATCCACTTGCTGTTAATGTTAAAGTGATTTGCTCATTTGTACCGACGGTCACACCAGGAGCGGATGTTGCACTCAGATCTAAATCAATTAAATCTCCAAGAACACCAGCATTAGCTAAAGTAAAAATACCACCACTAATATCTGGACGATCTGCTGTAGTAGATAACTCATAGTTAGTTTCATTAGGGTCATCAAGCGCGACAATATTATGCAGACTTGCAATTGTTGGTGTAGATATATTGCCAGCCGCATCCCTTGAGGTAACAACCACTGTGTCCCCTAAAGCTATTGCAGGGTTCAACGTGACTGTATAACTACCATCAGGATTAGCTGTAGTTATACCAAGTAATGTATCTGGAATACCATCGCCATCACTGTCTATACCGCCATAGACATTAATAATACTATCAGCTTCCGCAGCTCCGACAAAACCTGTAACGGTGGTTTCATCCAATGAAGAAACTATAGGTGCTTTTGGTGCAATAACATCTGCTACACTTATAGTTAAAACGGCTGTATCTGATTGAATACCGTCTGATAAAGTGTAAGTAAAGTCATCTACCTGACCATTAGAATCTACACTACCATTCAAAACATAACGATAAACACCATCTTTATTGATATATAAAGTGCCATATAAACCTTTAATCACTGCATCTGTACCATCAGTAGGGATATCTACTCCATCTACTTTGGTCACAAGTGCTGCATTACTATTACCACGATCATCTGCTCCAGATCCATTGTCAGCAAAGACATTACCCGCTAATTCTGGTGTAGTGTAATAAGTTTCTGAACCATTGATGGTTACATTGGTAAACTCAAGTACAGTAAGTAGATTATCAACCAAGGCATCAGCAATAAAATCTAAAACAGTATCAACACCTCCCAAGAGACTACCAACTAATGGTATTTGCACAATTGCTGCAACGATATCAGTTACAGCCAAGGTTTCACCAGCAGCATTAGCAGCATTTAACAGTGGTTCTAAAACATTTCTTACTAAAGTTCCTAAAGTTAATACTTGACCATTTAAGGCAGTTTCTACCGCATCTAATACAGCATCCTGATTGTCAGCTCCTAATAAAATACCTTGGTCACCCAGTTCTGCTAATGTTAAGTCGTCTAACAAATCACCAATAGCACTACTATCGTTCTGCACTACAACACGATATTGACCTTCTGGCACGCCTGTCAGATGCACAGCTATTGTTTTGCCATCATCTACAATCCCTAGAACTCCTAAACCTAGCGCATCAGCAATTAAACCTCCATTTGTAGTTGTAGCCGTGGTGTACTGTACCCAATTAGTTCCATCAAAATATTCCACCAATACACTAAAACCAGAAGCAACTGCTATCAAATTGTCTTGGCTTACTTGAATAACAACATCACCTTCATGACCTGTACCAATATCCGCGCTATTTCTAGGAACAGAAAACTCAACATTCATTGAAGTATCACCAATAATAGAGGTATCAAGAACATTAATATCCTGAGCTATTATTGGTGCGTCCCAAATAGTACTTACAAACGGACCTGGATCAAACGTTACATTATCATTAATAGCATCAATGGTATCTAGCGCTACCGCTGTCGCTGTATCCGTCGCAGGGTTGCCGTTCACATCGGTCGCTGTCCCCGTGTAATCCCCAGCCAATGCTGGTGCCGCAAT
>NZ_JAKTHX010000004.1:0-12971 GCF_027854635.1 Acinetobacter sp. AOR43_HL | reverse complement strand
CAAGTAAATCACCAAGCACCTGTGAATCACTGACATTATTGGTTGTAAGCTGAACTGCTCGTATTTGTAGGGTTTTAGCATCTATACCAATATGAAGTTTACGCCATTGGCGACGATATTCAGGTCCATGTTTCTTGCGCTTCCATTCGCCCTCACCTAGAAACTTCATGCCTGTAGAGTCCATGAGTAGATGCAGCCCATCGCTACTTTTTTGGTAGTTGATTACAATATCAATATGCTTTTGTCTTCTACAAAGCGTGGTGTAATCTGGTGCGGTCCAATTTAATCCGCAAAGTTTAATCAGACTTTGCACAAAGCCAGTGACTATACGTAAAGATAGACGGAATAAGGATTTAATCATTAAACAGCATTGAATAGCCGTATCGGCGTAAGTTTGATTTCGACCTTGCTTGTTTTGTGGTTGTGCATACCACTGAGTGTTTGGATCAAACCAAATGGAAATGTTGCCCCGATTAATGAGAGCGCGATTATAGGAAGACCAGTTGGTTGTGCGGTAGATTTTGTGTGTAGGCTTCTTCATTTGAAAATTATATCGCTGAAAAAGCCTTTACAGATAGGTTTGTGCAACAAAGCCCTCTGGAAATAAAGTCACACTTTGAATGTGTATTATTTAATTAAAACCAGTATAAAATCTTTCAATCAACTGCCGTGTCTTGACCAGCAAGTTAGTGAAGACATTATCCCGTTCAAAAAGTTTTACTTTATAGTTTGGCAAGTCTTTCAATTCTTCTTTACGTGGAAAACGGTTCGTATATTCATAGTGTTCAAGAACTTCTTTCATCACTTCAGGCTTTAGATTTTCCTGTTCACAAAGCTGCTGGTAAGCCCGTTCTTTTTCGATATCCCAAAAATGTGCAAAGGCATCTTGAACGCTCTGTCCATTGATCATCTTCGGTATGTTTTCTTCAATGAATTTTTGAATGAGGTCTTGCTTATCGTGCAAACTAATATCGCTACTGATTAAATCGTAAATTTGCGCTTGGTACTTCTGACGCTTGTCCTCTGAGTCTGTATCCACGACTAGTTGTAGGAGGTTGATGATATAACCAACATTAATGCGGTCACTGTGCAGTAAATCCAGTTGAAAATCGACATCATCTAGCACCGATACTTTTTCTTTCTTGGTGGTCTTTCTAACGGCACGGCATAAGTCAGCATACTTAGAAGCGAAGTTCGCGAAGTGCTGCTTATCCAGTTGTGTTTGGTCTTGATCGTACTCAATAAAAGTTTGTAATTGCGCGTTATAGCGCATCACTTCACGGAAAGCTTTAATAAATTCCAGTTGCTGTTCTTCAGTAACAAGATCATCGACTGATTGGTAATTGGGCGTTAAGGCAAACAGTTTGCTCACCGCCGCTTGGTAATCCTGTTCGATTTCCGCATAGCTTGGAACAAGGACGATCTGGGTCGTTTCTTTATTGGAAAATAGTGCCAGCGCCTCATCTGTGGCGCGTTTCAGATTGCGGAAACAGATGATATTGCCAAATGGTTTTTTATCGTTATAGACACGATTGGTACGAGAGAATGCCTGAATTAAGCCATGATATTTTAGGTTTTTATCGACATACAAGGTATTTAGCGGCTTAGAGTCAAAGCCCGTGAGGAACATATTGACCACGATTAGAATATCAATCTGTCTGTTTTTTACGCGCTGTGCAATGTCGCGGTAGTACGCATAAAATTGATCACCAGAATTGTAGTTAGTTTTGAACTGTCGGTTGTAATTGGCAATGTATCGATCTAGCTTATCCCGACTGGATGAATTGACCTGACTTGGAATATCTGCGGCTTCTTCGTGAATCAAGCCAGTTAAGTCATCAGTCGGTACAGCCTCATTTGCCGCATAGGAAAAGATGGTGGCAATGGTCAACGGTTTAAATATCCGACCTTGTGCTTCATCTTCAATTTGCTTTTCAGCCTGCACCTTTTCAAAGAGGTCGTAATATTGGGTCAGTGTTTCGACCGAACTGACACAGAACATTGCGGTAAATTCACGATTACGGGTTTTGGTATCGTGAATATTGACAATGTAGCGAGCAATCATTTCTAGGCGTTGTGGGTTGTCATACAGTTCTTTGGTATCGATGCCTTCTACATCTTCCTCATAACTTTCATTCGTCGCCATGCCTTTGGCGGTGTATTTGCCACGATAATCAATCTGGAACTGCAAGACATTACGGTCACGGATGGCATCGACAATCACGTATTTATGCAAACACTCATTAAACAGGTAGTCTGTGGTGAGTTTTAAACCTGCTTTGCTTTGGCTGTTCTTTTCAAAAATAGGCGTACCGGTAAAACCAAACATTTGTGCATTGCTGAAGAATTTTTTGATGTTCTGATGGGTCTCACCAAATTGGCTACGGTGACACTCATCAAAAATAAAGACTACTTTTTTATTTTTAAGATAATCAATCGATTCTAAATAACGGTCGGTGCTGATGGCCCGATTGAGTTTTTGAATGGTGGTCACAATCAGTTTGTCATGACGTTGATCCAGCTGTTTCACCAAGGTCGATGTGTTATCTGTGCTGTCGACGCTGTCGGCTTTAAAAGCATTAAATTCGCGTGAGGTTTGCGTATCGAGGTCGTTACGATCGACCACAAACAGAACTTTTTCCACATTAGGCATTTGCATGATGATCTGACTGGCTTTAAATGAGGTCAGGGTTTTGCCTGAACCTGTAGTGTGCCAAATATAGCCGTTCTGATCGGAGTTTTGCACATGCTCCACAATTTTCTGTACTGCATAAATCTGATAGGGACGCAGCACCATCAGGCTTTTGGTGGTTTCTAGCAGCACCATGTACTGAGTCAGCATTTGGGTCAGATGCTGCTGATTGAAAAAAGCTTCGGCAAAGTCGACAATTTCATTGATGTGTTTGTTATGGACATCCGCCCATGGAAAGGCAAACTCGATGCCTGTGGTGCCGTTGGAGTAATAACGAGTATTGGCACCATTACTAATCACAAACAACTGGATAAAGCCAAACAGCCCTTGCCCTGCCCAATAGGCTTCACGAATATAGCGTTGCGTTTGATTAAAGGCTTCGGCAATTTCCATGCCGCGTTTTTTCAGCTCGATCTGTACCAAAGGCAAACCATTGACCAGTAAGGTCACATCAAAACGGCTGGTACGGCCATTATAGTCGCGGTGATCGATGGTGATTTGATTGGTCACCTGATAGATGTTCTTGCTTGGGTCATCCGAGAGAAAAAAGATGTGTTTGCTGCTCCCGTCATCAAATTTGACTGGGAACAGATCACGCAGATTCTTGGCGCGTTCAAACACGGTGCCCGTGTTTAAAAAACTGATGATTTGTTTCCATTCCGTTTCTGACAGTGGCGCAAGTCCATTGGCACGTTCGACTTGGTTTTTTAGGTTAGACAGTAGTTGGCTTTCGTCCTTGATGGTCACCGCAGCATAACCCAATTGCTTGAGCTGGCTAATCAGTTCATTTTCAAGTTGATATTCGCTTTGTACTGTCATTTCACCCTCTACTCTCTAAATTCTTATTCGCTTTATATTCAATATACTGATTTATCTTAAAGTTTTTTCAATCACATCTAACAAACTTGCTTTCTCCACAATCAAATCTCGAATCGCTTCAAAATTATTTTCAGGTGCACGCCAATAGATACATAACCAGCGTTCAGCACCACCTTTATATTTTTCAATTTTCCAGTTGAGGTAGCGTGAATCATCGTTGCATTTCAAAATAGAAAATGCTTGCTCCTCTAATTCTTCTGGTAAATTCAAAATATAAGTATTCACCCCAAAGATTGTCTCGCCTTGATTTTCATAAATGTATAAAGTGTTATTTGTCAGGTTATTCCACGCATCGTTATAAAAACGAATCCCTCCCCATGATTCATATTTGTTTCTAGAGATATAACCATCAATGGATTGATTAAGAAGCTGACTGATACTATCGACAACTTCTTGAATAGTATTAGTTTTCAACTTTTGTAACTCTTGTATTTCTTGATAATGATCAAAAATAAATTGGATACGGTTCATATCTAGTTTCTGTGTACGATAATAACTTTCAAGATGCAGCAAAAACTCACGTGCAAACAAATTCCATTTATTCATGGGATTCGCCATCATTTGTTCTGCAAGGTAAGGTCGGACAGCATTCACCAATTGTTGGTAGGAAATACCGTGCCAATTTTTGGCTTCACTTTTACCAGAGATGCTGAGTATCAAGCCAAGGATAGCTTTGCCTTTTGAGCGTGTTTGAGCATATTTCACATAGTCATCAAATGGATTGTTTTGATGATGATAAATTTTAGCTTCCAGTAAAATGAGATACGTGTCGGTATCAATCATTAGGTCGATACGATTACTGTTATGTGTAACGCATTCTCGCTCCAAATTTTCCACTTGACCTAGACTAGAATTCTCTAGGGCGCTCATTCCTACAACAACATCACTAAAGCCTTTCCAGAACACCTCTCCCAACTCATGGGATTCTTGAGGGTTTAAGAAAAATTCAAGCAATTCAGTGGTGGGATTTTCGTAATAGCTACGAATCGCAGTATCGAAAAAAGTTTTTTCTCGCGGTATCGCTTTAAACTTTTTTGCAGAATCTAAAAGTTGTGTGAAATGTTCAAAAGGTGATGTTGCTAAATTCACTATATCCCCCTACACAAACATCTGCTGCAACAAGCCTTTTTTCCAAGTTTTGGCTTGTTCAATTTGCTGTACTACAACTTCAATTTTTTGGTCAATGCTAGATAGAAAATTAGCGATTTTGGTTTGTTCTTTTAGACAAGGAACTTTAATTTCTACTTTCCCAATATTCGTTTTGGATATACCCAAAACTGAAATACCTGTTGCTAATTTTTTAATTTGCTCACGCACTTCAAAAGTTTGCATTAAATAACCACAAAAACCTAAAGCAAACGGCTGCACTGGCCTAGCAATGTAGGTATGTAATCCTGCAACCACTTTCTGATTGTTTAAGTGAATAATTTCTAAAGCTTTACCAATATCTTTATAGTCTTCTGAAGCATCAGCTATAACTAAATCACCTACCTGCAAAAACTGATCTTCGGCAAATTTATTTGTATTCACTTCACTACTTAGAAATGGCACAACCTCCTTACTGATATCAAATAAGGTAGAGAATTTAGTATGAATATCTCCATAATGGATATTCATTATTTCACCTTGTTCGGATAATAAAGCTCTTGAATATGAGTTTGTTTGATGAAATTTAAATTTGTCTGAAAACTTAACTTTCTTCCACTCCCCAAACTCACTCCCATCATCCGCTTTAAAACGAATCTGCTGACTAAACAACTTCTGCATCATGCCTTGTTTATATTGGCTCAGCAGTTCATGTTTTTGCGTGAGTTGGCTGATCTTTTCATCCACGTTCGATAGAAAAGAGGCTATTTTGGTTTGTTCTGTAAATTCGGGGATAAAAATATTAACTTTTTTTATCATTCCTCCAGTTACAAGGGGTTGTCCTGTCCCAAATACAAGTCTATTCAGATTAAATTTTATCAGTAGTTCTCGTAAATAATCTAAACTCGTATCATCTGATACAGTGAGTCTCAGAGTGTTATCTGATACAGAATATTTTCCATCTATTTGATATAAAGATCCTGCATTCGCACCAACACGTGCAATTAAAATTGATTTTCCTTCATAGTCAAAAATATCTTTATAACCAATCACACCTGTTGAACCATAAAAAGGGAATTCTCCAGTATCGCCTTTCTCTTCCGATTTTCCTGACTGAATAGAAAACCCTTTCAGTTTCTCAAAAGTTGTATTTGTATAGTCTGCATCAAACTCTTTAAATCGTAACTTAGGCACAGCCATTACTTCACCTCCGCAAATGGTGAAACAATGCCTAGCTCATTACAGAAATCTGCAATGATGGCATCAGTTTTTTGGCTGTCGTGTTCCAAAGCTTGAAGCTGCTTTGCAATCGCATCTAAATCAATCTCGGCTTCCGCTTCAAAGGTATCCACATAACGAGGAATATTCAGGTTGTAATCGTTATCTTTCACTTCTTGTAAAGTTGCGACATGCGCATACTTTTCAATATTTTCACGCTTTTCAAATGCCGCAACAATCTTATCCAAATGCTCAGGCAATAACTTGTTTTGGTTCTTCTGCTTTTCAAAATCATTGCTGGCATCAATAAACAGAATATTGCTGCTATTCTCACGGTTTTTCTTCAGCACCAAAATACAGGTCGGAATAGACGTGCCATAGAATATATTGGCGGGTAAACCAATAATGGCATCCACCACGTTCATCTGCTCAATCAAATACTGACGAATCACGCCTTCACTTGAACCACGGAACAATACGCCATGCGGTAACACCACCGCCATGGTGCCATTGTCATCCAGTTGATACAGCATGTGCTGTACAAAAGCCATATCGGCTTTAGAACTTGGCGCCAATTTGCCATAAGCAGCAAAGCGTTCATCTTGTAAAAATAACGGATCGGCTGACCATTTTGCAGAAAATGGCGGATTCGCCACCACCGCATCAAACTTTTTATCTAAATGCTGCGGACGGGTCAAAGTATTTTCCTGCTTGATGTCGAACTTGGCAAAATGCACGTCATGCAGAATCATGTTCATGCGCGCCAAGTTGTAGGTGGTACGGTTCATCTCCTGACCGTAAATCATATCGACATCTTTAACTTCACGTTTTACCCGTAGCAATAACGAACCCGAACCACAAGTCGGGTCATAGACTGAACGTAAACGGTCTTTGCCTTGGGTGACAATCTTCGCCAGTAAGGTCGATACCGTTTGCGGCGTATAGAATTCCCCCGCTTTTTTGCCCGCGCCTGAGGCAAATTCACCAATCAGGTACTCGTAAGCATCACCCAGTACATCGGCTTCGGTATTACTAATATCAAAATCAATATCATCTAAATGACTCAGGACTTTCGCCACCAGTGCATTACGGTCACTGGCATTATTGCCAAGCTTGGTCGAGTTTAGATCCAAATCTTCAAACAGGTTGGCAAAGTCATCGGCAGAGTCGGTGCCTAACGTGCTTTGTTCAATTGATTTTAAGGTTGCCGTTAAATCATCCAGAATGAATTCGCCCTGACGACCACGCTCGGCTAAGGTATGGAATAGCTGTTTGGGTGTGAGCGCATAACCGACTTCGGCAATGGCATTCTTTTTAATTTCTTCGATGTACGGCACATGCTCAGCATTATTTTCATCTAATTCTAAAAAGCTGACTTCTTCGCCATCCAGCAATTCATTAGCAAAATTAACCGATTTTTCTGATAAATATTTAAAGAAAATAAAACCCAGAATGTAATCACGGAATTCATCGGCGCCCATGGTGCCGCGCAAAGTATTGGCAATATTCCAAAGTTGTTTTTGTAATTGTTGCAGTTGTACTTGGGTCATTGTTATGCATGTCCGATGAAATGAATAAAACATGACTAGTTTACCGAAAATTAAAGTTTTTTCAGCAAAATTGGAAATAGAAAGACAAAATTTGTCGCACTAAATGCATATCAATAATATTGATATACAAGGTTTTATTTGGATTTTAAAAGATTAACAGGTTCAAGTATCATAATTTAAATTAAGGCCCATATCAAAATTACAGATGCTTAGAAAAATATTTATAAGCAAAATAAATAAAAAGGCGGTTTGTTAAAGTTGGTCATATTCAGCATCAATATACGCATTAATTAATGTCCAATGGCTTTGTTGCACAAAGATTTAAAAGATAACACTCTGCTCATTTGAACAGAATTCAAGTGACAACTTGGGTATGAGGACGACCTAATTCGTTTTAGGAGTAGGTTTATTCATTTTGAAATTATAGGACTGAATAAACCTTATAGGCTAGGTTTGTGCAACAAAGCCAGTGTTGAGTGAATAGTAAATGTAATTATCTGGAAATATATAGTAAGCGCTAACTAATAATATGGATTCTATCTACTGTTTTATATTTTTAAAAGAGTATAACAATATTTATAAGTAAGCGCTTATATATAAGCAGTGCTATTTTGCGTTGTAAAGCGCTAGATTTAATTTTATTTTCAGCGTGAGTGTTTCTTTATAAAAATTTTTTTAACGTAATTAGCGCGCAAATTAGAAGCAGGAAAATAGTGTTTTTGACATAGGCAAAAATAAAGGGAGTTTGACACTCCCTTTTTACCGCTTTTTTCTATTACTTTTCACTTGGAAAGAGATCAGCTTTCATCTTGGCTAAAATTAGCGACTGCTCATTTGGAATTAGCTTATTTCCTTCTTTTGTTGCAATTTTCAATAGGGGGAACATTTGGAGCATCTGTCCCGCCTGCGCTCGCGCTGTACCTTCTGAGTAATGTGTATTCAACAGGTTGTTATATAGATTGCCACCTTTACCAGTTGTAATATAACCATCTGTAATAATCGTCTCAAATGCGATTCTCATGACCTTATTTAAGTTTCCACCGTTCTTGAAATAGGTGAACAAGATAATGACCTTCTCAGCTACTTTCTTTTGAACTGTCTCAACATTACCTCGTGTACCAATTACCGTCGGTTGGTTGTTCAGGATACGTAACAGGTTTTCTTGTTTTTCTTTAAGCTTGTCATTTGGTAAATCAATATCACTCGCTTCAAGAAGAATCATGTCTGCACTACCGCCTAGACGGTCTAAGAGAACTTCTGACTTCTTGGAGTTGTAGTGTGTCACACGTTGCTGTGTAGATTTAGGTTTCTCTTTTGCAGCTTTATTTTCTGTTGTCACTTTCTGAGGTGCGCTATTTTGCTTTTCTGGAACAATTGGCTGTTTTGTTTCTTCTGCTTCAAGATTTAAATCAAGTTCTTCCTCGTTAATCAGATCGTCAAACGCGCCATTATTTAAGTTGTCCAATAACTCAACATCATGCAACTCTTCATCGACTAGCTTTTCATCTTGAACAGCAGCAGATTCGGCTGTTGGCTCTAAAGCCATGTCGAGTTCTGATTCATCAATATCAAGTTGATCAAAAAGATTAGATATAAGTAATTCATCATCTTTTACTTGATTAGTAGCTTTTGCGTTCATACTTACATACCTTTATTAGTTGAAGTTATTGCAGTTTTCTTGCTGCTGTATGTAGTTTATTGAGCGCCGTGTGGATAAGAAGCGAAATGATGGCGATGTTGTAGGTAAAGTAAAATAATAAGATTCAGTGTGTTACCACACTGAATCAAAGTTGGTTTTCGGTTTGAAGGTGATGGAAGGTAGTTGTTCTTCTTCTAGGTTCTCAACCGTAATTCGCTCATGAATACATTTTGAAATATTGTCCTCACTATAGGTAAAGTTACCTTCTTCATCGTAATAACATTTGGAGTATTTCAAGAGGATATCTTCATATTCCGCATCGGCTGATGACCGCCGGTTGTACGTCTTGGATAAAGGTTCTTCATACCATCGGTCATCATTCCGTTTATTCAAGATCGCAATTTTAAAGATAGGATATTGTGACTTGTAGTGGCTGGAGACTATCTTATCGCTGATTTCACCGAGCCATATTAATTGCACACATAGATTTTCATTTTGAAATTCGCGCACCGAAAACATGTTTAGCGGCAAAGTGTCTGGTTCGTTTTCGGCATGCTTTCTAAAAACTTCCTCAAAATGGGCACGTAACTTTTCATATTCTTCCTTAGAAATCTCTTTGCTAAACATGTCAAAGTAACGCGCCATTATTTTTCTCCTTCATTTACGGTATCGTCGTGTTTACTCATAGGTAAGTTTTCTCATAACTTCGCCAACTGTCTGTTGGGCGTAATACAAATCAAGCTCAAACCCATATTTGATCAATTCATCTAAATCGATATATCCAAGCTCCGGATAACCGCCATTAAGTCTGATTACTCCATATGCTTGAGTATGAGGTGGACCAGCAACGTCTAATTCAACGATGTAAACGTCGCTATCTCCCTTGAAGTAATGCATTTGGCATATTGCGTTGTCGCCTTGGCCGTCTGTTTGATAGGTAACAGGGCATTTGGCTACGATGTCATCGACTTTGATAATCAAGTCTTTGTAATGCTCACTCTCAACACCTTTGGTTCCTGATAGAAGGCAGGCGATTTGAGGGTCTGACATAACTTTGCGCAGATTGCCAATACGGCTAAAAATACTTTCAGCAATAATCATAACGTAATACCCATTAATTATAAATAAGTGCTTACTTATTATTGCAATCAAAATTAGGCATTCAATGCTTGCTGATTGGGTTTGATTTTATTAATAAGCGCTTGGAACTCTTTACGGTGTCGGTCTTTGACGTCGGTCCACTTCACGTCCGAAAGGCTAACGATCGGTTTAAATTCGCCATGCCCGGAAGTGTAAATATCAATTGAGCCAACTGGATCTGAAAAGACAATGGTTCCATCACTACGTTGCATTAGATTTGCCGCATGGATGTCATAAAACGCATCACCGTAACTGCCTACGAAATTATTTAGTTTTTCGAAGTAAGGTAAGAGGGTAGGAACGTCCTTCAGTTGAGGAAGCTGATTTGCCATTTCGATGAGAATTTTAGCTGTGGCGCCTCGTACACTTATACCATGCTCTAACCCTGCAAGACGGCGGCGCAATTCATATGTAAGGTTTAAGGCAAGGCTGCGATTAGGACCTTTTGAAATCTTCTCAAGGCGCTCTACTTCAAACAGAAATAATGGAACTAATTTTTTATTTGGTTTTGTGAGGTTTGTTTCTTTCACATTCTTGCCAACCAGGTATTCACCAACTTGGCCATAGTTTTTGATTAATTTAGGTGAGTGAATGTCATCAATCTTAATTGCTTCGTCGTTAAGCATGTAATAAGTGGCTGGACAGGCAGTCAATTTAAGAACGGTATTGGGATTTCCGCTTTCAAAGACACCTGAAAACATGCCGCTTGCAATGAGTTTTCTACCTTTTAAAGCCTCATGTGTTTTTCTAACGGTTGTCACACTTGAGTCATTCATCAATAAAATTTTCATATCCAATCAATTCATTTCTTAATTAGCAAAACGTTAAGTTATTTTAGTCAGCTAATTGTTAAGTTGATTGGAAAAAGCAAAGGCGGCATGACTTACCCGAAGAACTGATAAATTAAGGCTGCCAACTTATTACTTTAGATTTAAGCATAAGAAATATCCTCTTTTTGATTTAAGCTTTCTTAAGTACATTGGTTGGTAATACAAAGCTCGTTTTGTTTCTTCAATCATAATCATAAAAAGCCCTGTATGATCAGGGCATTAATAAAGGCGTTCAATTGAACGCCTTTTAATCCATCTTAAACAGGTTATGTGCTGAGTTTCCATCATTGTCTTAGCATGATGCGGATCAGTCTAAAGCATTCTCAGGAATAGAGGAGCTCGTTGCTGATGTTGTCGCTGATATGATTAGCAATAATGAAAAAGTTCCTACACTGTATATATCATTAATAGTAGTCCACTAATTCCAATTAAGAGTAGTCCACTAATTTCGATTAAATGTGGTCCACTGAGTTTATAAAAAGCGAGATCCTAAGATTCTCGCTTAAATCTTAATTTTAGGTGCATATTCCTACTTAGATGAATATACACAGCTGCATACCAACTTGGACAATGATTCTCACTTTAATTGAACACTCTAAAAAGATTAATCATATCCATTTATTTTGAAAGTCTGCACCTGCTGAATTTGGTATTATTGACGGTTGATGAATATTAATCGTTAATGGAATCGGAAAATCGTTTCCAATAAGTACAGCTTCCCCTGGTTGTAAACTAGGTAAAAAATCTGAAGCTGCTTTATCAATTTCACCACAAGCACGTTCAATAATTTCTCTATCTCGATCATTAGTAAGCCTATGAACAATTAATGTGCCTAATTGGCTTAATACGCCTTCAGTTATATCCCTTGGTCTCTGAGTTGCTAAGCAAATATTCAAACCAAATTTTCGTCCTTCCTTTGCAATTAACTCAAAAGAATCTAATTTGGCAATCGAATCTTCGTTACCAATGCTTTTCCCGATAAAATTATGAGCTTCATCTAAAAAAACAACTATCGGTTTATCTGAGAATTTCCGATCCCTTGCGAGACCTAAAAGATGTCTTCCAATCACATTTGCAACGATTTCCCTAGCTTTAAATTCAAATCCAACATCACTTAAGTCTATTCTCAAGATTTTTTTATTTGAATCATAGAAATCATCGATTTTTTCTACAAGTGTTGGTAGGCCTTTGGATTGAAAAACAAATTTAAAGGTATTAGAGGTTGTTATTCCATGAATTCTTGATACTAAGGCAAGACAATAACTAAAACTTTGCTGATCTTCTCCCCATATACCATCCGATTTTGGTGGCCAGACACATTCCTCACGAATTTGTTTACTAAGCTTTAAAGGATTAAATGGTGTTGAAGGGGCTTTGTTGCACAAAGATTTAAAAGTTAAGACTTCTCATATCTACTCAAATTTAAGTGACAACTCGGGTATGTGGTCTGCCTAAGTCCGTAAATTTATTTAATACTGCCATACGTGCATGAATCTCATTGACTTGGCTTTGAAAATTTCTCGCACTGAGTTTATCCCCCAATAATTTGATGCAATGCATCTTGGTTTCAACCAAACTTCGCCGATGATAGCCTGACCATTTCTTCCAAATAGTTCTTCCTAAACGTTTAACTGTTCGAAGCAACTCATTGCGTTCTAGCGAGCTCATCTTTTTATCTTTCCATGGCTTCGCATTTTTTCTTGGTGGAATCACTGCATGTGCTTGCCGATCCGCAATGACCTGTCGGCACTGTTTGGTATCATAAGCTCCATCGGTATAGACGGAGTCAACTCTCTCATCTTGTGGAATCTGATCGAGTAAATCACCAAGTACCTGTGAATCACTCACATTGTTGGTTGTGAGCTGAACAGCGCGTATTTGTAAGGTTTTAGCATCTATACCCATATGTAATTTACGCCATTGGCGACGATATTCAG
>NZ_JAKTHX010000003.1:0-2710 GCF_027854635.1 Acinetobacter sp. AOR43_HL | reverse complement strand
CGTACCGGGTTTGTCGGAGACTTTTTTATTTAAGTTAGGCCACCTGACCTAACGGGTTAATCTTATCATAGTACATTGCTTCAAACTCAAAAGGCGATACATAACCCAGTGCACTGTGTACACGCTTTTTATTGAACCAATCTACCCAGTTTAGTGTCGCAAGTTGTACATCTGCTAAACCTTGCCAATCTGCTTTTAGATATTCAATCACCTCTGTTTTGTATAAGCCATTCACCGTTTCAGCCAAAGCATTATCGTATGAATCACCAGTCGTACCGACTGATGCTCGTAAATTTGCTGCTTCTAAACGATGGGTATAACGAATGGAAAGATATTGCACACCTCTGTCGGAATGATGAATCACATTCTTTGGCATGCCTCGATCATGCAATGCTTGCTCTAATGCATCGAGCACCATATCTGTATTCATTCGTGTAGATACTTTCCAGCCAACAATTGCTCGTGAGAACACATCAATAATAAAGGCGGTATAGACCCAGCCTGAATGAGTTTGAATATACGTAAAGTCACTGACCCACAGTTGGTCAGGATGATCAGCAGTAAAATTACGTTTCACTAAATCATCTGCTCGTTTTTGGTCATCTCGGCTACGGGTGGTTTGTTTGTTCTTACCTCGCCAAACACCTTGTATACCTAGCTTTTTCATTAATCGAGCAACAGTACAGCGTGCAATAATATAGCCTTCACGTTTCAGTTTTTGCCAGACTTTACGTACACCATACCGACCTGAACTTTCCTTCCAAATTCGTTTAATCTCCTCAGCATGATGCAAGTCATGTAAATCTCGCTTTGCTCGATGTTCTGGATTTTCGCAGAGATCTAGAGTCCGGTAATAGGTTGAGGGTGCGATCGGTAAAATTCTACAAATCGCCTCGACTCCGTACAGCTCTTTATTATTATGGATAAAATCCACCATTATTTGTGTGGGCGGTCGAGCTCCGCCTGGGCGAAAAAAGCGGCTGCTTTACGTAGAATCTCATTGGCGCGTTGCAGTTCTTTATTTTCACGTTCGAGTTGTTTAATACGTTCTTGATCTGAAAGCTGCTGTACTTTAACTGGATTTAGTTTATCTAAATATTTTTGATACCAAACACGTAGTGTTTCAGGAGTACAACCTATCTTGGGAGCAATAGCGGTGATCGCAGCCCAATTCGATGGATAATCTTTTTCAGATTCAATCAATAATTGAACCGCTCTTTCTCTGATTTCAGGGGTATATTTTAATTTTGTCATCGGGATAGTCTCTCAGAATATTGACTCTCCGACAAACCCGGTACGGTTCAGTGATCATGGCAAGCTCAAACGAATCATCAAGGCTACGTTGGGATTCAAGTCTATGAAAACGGCTTATGCCACAATTAAAGGTATTGAGGTTATGCGTGCTCTACGCAAAGGACAAGCTTCATTATTTTATAACGGTAATATTCTAGGAGAAGTTTGGCTAGTAAATAGAGTTTTCGGTCTCTAAGCTTTTTTGAAGGGAAAATCATCGACTCAGATCCCTATTTGCAACAGTGCCTTTAATATTTAGTTTAAATCGACCTGTTAAACGTTCAGGTTGTCCTTTTTCTAATCGTTCAAGAGCATCAAGTAATTGTTGTCTAGTAACTTCGGGATTTCTAATCTTTGCCATATAAAAATACCTATTAAAGTTGATCTCTCGGGACTGTCATAATTTTATAAGGTTCAAAGTTTAAGTTCATACTCTGCATTATTTTTTCAGCAGCTTGGATGCGTATTTTGTGAAATTCGTAAATGTCATCGGATAACTGTCCTTCAATGCTTAGAACCTCTAATATGTTTATACTTTCTTGTCTTACAGCTTGAGCATAAGCTGTACTTTCAATAATTGACCAATCACAATCTACACATTCAGGAAATTCTATACCAATTCTCATACTACATGCACGATTGATACAGTACATTCCTGGAGCAATAGCATGGATGTGTTTTCTTCCTGATTTGATTTCTTTCTCAAAGTATTTAGATGACATATCCCTATCATTAAAATCTTGTTGGTACAAAAATTTGCCATAACCTCCACCCAAATTATGTCCAAGCTTTGCTTTCAATGAAATATTAGAAAGTAAATTAGCTTGCTGTCTAATTTTTTCTTGCTCTAGGCTTTGTTGCACAAAGATTTAAAAGTTAAGACTTCTCATATCTACTCAAATTTAAGTGACAACTCGGGTATGTGGTCTGCCTAAGTCCGTAAATTTATTTAATACTGCCATACGTGCATGAATCTCATTGACTTGGCTTTGAAAATTTCTCGCACTGAGTTTATCCCCCAATAATTTGATGCAATGCATCTTGGTTTCAACCAAACTTCGCCGATGATAGCCTGACCATTTCTTCCAAATAGTTCTTCCTAAACGTTTAACTGTTCGAAGCAACTCATTGCGTTCTAGCGAGCTCATCTTTTTATCTTTCCATGGCTTCGCATTTTTTCTTGGTGGAATCACTGCATGTGCTTGCCGATCCGCAATGACCTGTCGGCACTGTTTGGTATCATAAGCTCCATCGGTATAGACGGAGTCAACTCTCTCATCTTGTGGAATCTGATCGAGTAAATCACCAAGTACCTGTGAATCACTCACATTGTTGGTTGTGAGCTGAACAGCGCGTATTTGTAAGGTTTTAGCATCTATACCCATATGTAATTTACGCCATTGGCGACGATATTCAG
>NZ_JAKTHX010000001.1:0-7666 GCF_027854635.1 Acinetobacter sp. AOR43_HL | reverse complement strand
TTTACGGTGAATAATGGAGGCAGCTACTACACAGGTCCAATTACTGAAGGAAACCATATTACCAATAAAACCTATGTAGACCAGGCAACAGCAGCATCCAGAACAGAGGTTGAACAAGGGAAAAATATTACTGTTATTTCAAGCACTGGCGTAGATGGGCAAAATATATACACTGTTGCGACAGCCGATGAGGTTGATTTTAATAAGGTTACAGTTGGTGATACCACAATTTCAACGGATGGTATTGTTATTGCCAATGGGCCAAGCTTAACGAAAGATGGTATTAGTGCAGGCGATAAAAAAGTAACTGATGTTGCGGAGGGAATTATTAGTGCAGATTCTAAAGATGCGATCAATGGTAGTCAGCTTTTTGGCTTTGCTAATAACTTGACTCAACTGTTTGGCGGTAATGCTCTTTATAGTAATAACCAGATTAACTGGAGCAATATTGGTGGCACTGGACAGAATAACATTGATGATGCAATTAAATATGTAAATGATCAGGTTGCAAATGCAAACCAAGGTTGGAATGTAAGTACTGATTCAGGTTCGAATGCGACAAGCACAGTAAAACCAGGTCAAACAGTGAATATTAATGGTAGCTCTGATAATGGTGTATTAGTAACGAATTCTGGTAATAACATTAAAGTGAGTTTGGCTGATCAGATTAAAATTGGTACAGGAGATAAAGCGGTTTCAATTGATGGCAATATTGGAACAATTCAGGTTGGAGATGTTCATATTGATGGTGAAAAAGGCAATATTTCGGCTGGAAAAGTTACTGTTAATGGCGAAGCTGGTACAGTTAATGGATTAACAAATACGACTTGGAATCCTAACAATATTGTTTCTGGGCAAGCTGCTACTGAAGATCAATTAAAACAAGTTGCTCAAAATGCAAATGCAGCTGCAACAGCTGCTAAAACAACTGTATCGTCTGGGGAGAATATTACTGTTTCAAGTACTAAAAATGCTGATGGTAGTACGAATTATCAAGTGGCAACCAATAAAGATGTTAAGTTTGATACCGTTACTTCTGGTTCGGTTACCACAAATAAAGTTTCTGTAGGAAATATTACTATTGATCAAACGGGTATAAATGCTGGTGGCAGTAAAGTTACAAATGTAGCGGATGGCACAATTAACTCTACATCGAAAGATGCGATTAATGGGTCTCAGTTACATGCGAGCAACACCAATATTTATAACTACTTAGGTGGTGGTGCCAATTATGAAACCAATACAGGCCCTACTTATAATGTGGGTGGAGGCTCTTACAATAATGTGGGAGATGCACTGAATTCTTTAGATCAACAAGTCGCTAATGTAAGTAATCAATTAGAACAAGCATTCTATACAACGAATAAACGTATCGATGATTTAGAAGATCATGCCAATGGAGGTATTGCTCAAGCAATGGCAACTGCTGGATTACCACAAGCTTACATTCCAGGTAAAAGTATGATGGCAATCAGCGGTGGTACGTACCGAGGTGAATCTGGTTACGCAATAGGTATATCATCGATTTCAGATAATGGAAAATGGGTTTTTAAAATGTCTGGCAGTGGTAATTCTCGTGGTGATTTTGGAGGAACTGTAGGCGCAGGTATCCAATGGTAAGCCTTTAGTGATTATTAGATACATTGAATATTTCAGTGTGTCTAATATAAAGACTACTTAAATTTAAATTATCGAATACAAAATTTATACGGGAATTAAGATATGAAAAATTTATTTATTATGTGTTTAGCAGTGGGAATTTTTAGTGGATGTTCAACTGGTACGTTAATTACAAAAGAGGGGACGACTGACAATCCTAAATGGCATAAAGCTAATGATGTTATTTTTAATAAGGAGTTAGGAACATTTCCAAATTTACAAAGCTTAAGCCAAATTCGTTCAGGTATGACAAAAGATCAGTTATATGAACTAATTGGACGACCACAATATGATGATGGGTGGAGACCAAGAGAATGGAATTATTTATTTCACTTTAATACACCTGGCAAAGGTGAAAATGGTATAACCACTTGCCAATATAAGGTTTTATTTGATCAAAATATGATTGCAAGCAGTTTCTATTGGAATCCGATTCATCCTGAGAATGCTGCTTGTCCTCCATCATTCAATCCACCAAAGAAAGAAGAGCCTAAACAGCAAGTATCAATCAAACGTTATACACTAGGTGCAGATGCATTATTTGCTTTTGATAAAAGTGATCTGAATCATATAAATCTAAAAGGAAGAGAGGATTTAGATCGTTTGGTTACAGAACTTCATAAATTTAATGAAATTAGAACAATTCGGATTTTGGGATATACAGATTACTTAGGACAGGAGGCTTATAACTTAACTTTATCTCAAAAAAGAGCAGAAACGATAAAACAATATTTTTTGAATAGTCAAATCAATGCCCAAGTTCTTATTGCGCAAGGTCTAGGCGAGCAGGATCCTGTAAAACACTGTGCAGATGGTCTTTCAAGAAATCTATTAGTGAAATGCCTAGAGCCCAACAGGCGTGTAGTAATAGATGTTGATGGTATCATTGAGTAAAATTTCATATATTATTTCTATAAAAGGCTTATTCAGATTGAATCAAGAATAAGCCTATTTTTTTCATAATTAAATTTTCAAATTGTTATTGATAATCAAAATATTTTTTTGATATAAATTTTTGTTTTTATTTAAAATTTTATAATAATTTGCTTTCTTTGAATATTGGTTCTTTTATCTTTTTAGATATATCTTAGTTTCATAAGAAACTTAATTGTTCCCTTTTTAACATCAACACAGCTTGTAGAGAATGAACAAAGTGTACGAAGTAATTCGTTAGTTTATAAAAAAAAGCCTACATTTTTTTAAAAAAAAGCCTACAATTTATTAGGCTGAAAAAGTATAATTTTATTAAATTAAAATGATTTTTAACTTTCTAACTACTATTGAATTGGGGAAGTCTATTTCATCTCACACTGGAGTATGCATGGGTAAAGAGACATCGGCTTTGGTAACTTCTAAAGACATGATGTTGTCTCATGACACTGAAACGACATTAGAACATGCTATCAGTATTATGCCTGAGTTAGTTCGTTGGCTTATTAAAACTGGTATTGGTTACAATGAGTTTTCAACTGCACTAAAGTCGGTATTTTATAATGAAGCCATTAAAGAGCTAGACGCTATCAAACAAAAAAAGACAGACTCTGCTGTTAGCTTATTATCTGGTTTAGGGCGACGTGATGTCAGAAGTTTTTGTCAGACCTATGGTGAATATAGATTAATTAATCAGTTTAATCAGCAATTACCTATTAGTGTACCTGCTCGTGTAATAGGTTTGTGGATAGGCCAAAAACTGCCAACCCAAATTCCTTTTAATGGGGAGGAACCAAGTTTTGAGGGTTTGGTTAAGCAGATATCTTCTGAAAAGCATCCAAAATCAATATTACTCGAACTTAAACGATTGGGGTTAGTCATAGAAGAAAATGATCAAATTATTTTGCAGAATTCCAGTTTTACTCCAGATCCACACATGGATGAAAGTAAGCAACTATTTACTCAAAATATTTCAGATCATCTTGCAGCCGGAATTAGTAATCTAACGCAAAAAACCAATTTTTTAGAACAAGCTATTTTTGCAGACGAGTTAAGTCCTGAATCTGTAGAAAAGCTTAAAAAATTAAGTCTTGATATGTGGAATTTGATGTCTAAGGCTGTACTTTCTTCGGCAATAGAATATTGTAAAAATGATGAAAGATCGACTGATGCGAATAAACAGTTTCGTCTGGGTATTTTCCAATATGATAAATAAATATTGACTCACTCTCGACTTTTAAATTTATTTTTCCATCCAATTTTTTTTAAGCCTCTCCAAAGAATAGAATATGAGACTTTATAACCAAATCTATGTTCAAAAGGGTCTATTAATTCTCTGATTTTAGAGAAGGGTGTAGATTTTACAAAATCTTCAAAGCTTTTTAAGTCATAAATAGAAAAGGGTCTACCAGTACGAGTAAGTGGTAGTGGTTTTAAATCTTGTGTTGTTTCTTCAAGAGCAATCCATTCATCCAGTGTTGATCTGGCAATCTTAAACTGTTTACAGACTTTTGTCTTATGTTGCGTTTGTTTGTAAGCAGCCATTACATTCTGGCGAAAGTCTAAAGAATACGCACGCATAGAATTTAACTCATTTCCCTAGTGTCAAATGTTTAATAAAAACCTACTGTTTGAGCTATCGTAATTTTTTCTATTCAAATGTTACAGTCCTATCTCCTTTACGTAGAGTCACTCAAAGGAAATGTACCATTATTTAAAAAATATGTACATATTGCACATATTATTATTTTTTTTAAATTTTAACTTCCCTTTATATAATTTTTTTTATAAAAAATGATTTAATTGCACATTTTTGTTTGTCAAAAAGTATGTTTATTGTTAAATTATATTAGCTTTTAATAAGAGAGGAGTTCCAGACATCATCCAATTGTAAAAGAATATATTTATTTCTGAATGCCTAGATTATTGTTAGCTAATTGAATTTTATAAAATTTAAATTTTATAGTGATTGAATAATACCAAGTATTTAAGTTTCCTATAAAATATTTCATGAAAAAAACAGGTTTAAAGGAATTTTCTGTTTTTAGTTCTTACAACGTTTATTGAGATAACTCATATGCCTCATTCGCGTCTTACATTACCATTAGTATCTGTAGGTTTGTTTATGCTCTCGGGTTGTACTGGAGAGGACGGCGGATTTAATGTTGGAGTGACTTTAGGGGGGACTGGCACAGGTGAAATGACGGTTGGCACCGAAAACCCTGTTACTAATCCTCGACCAAATCCAGGTTCTAATCAAATGGAAGATGATGGTGAGTATGCTGTTGCTTATCCAAATCCTGTAACACAATATTGTGGCGGTGTAGAGCGAACAATTCAATTTGTTAGACACTATGCTCCATTTATCCCTATGAAAATGGGGGATCGGATGGATCTTTTGGGAATAAATAGTGGATTGAAGGTAAGGTATAAATTACAAGTCATTGTGAAAAATACGACATCAGAACCGATCTATGAGTACATCAACAGTTGTAAAGCTGCTATACAATTAACGGGTTCTAAAACAGAAAAAGAAACAGAAACAAATTATTGTTTAAATGATGAAACTGTTAATACTTATCAACCCAATGAAGAAAAAACATATTACTATACTTTTAATTTACCTAATATCTTGCAGAATTGGACTGCAAGTTATACTTCACAATATTCTAAACAATTATATCCAACAATGTACGATGATGATAATGAGAGCCTAAGAACTCATTGTGCTGCGCTAAGTACAATATTATTAATGGATGATTATCCATCAAGTAAAGATGGAGCTCCTCCACAAACATCTGAACAAGAAAATGGTTCTAACTCGTCGGAAGGAAACTCAAACAATGATGATAGTACGACAGAAGAGCCCCCAATCTTCGGTGGGTTTGATTTATAAGTTTAAATTTAAAGTAGACTAAATTTAACTTAATTTTTTCTTTCAAACCGCTCTTCATCTAAGCCATCTACTTCAGTATGGCTTTTTTTATCTCTTATTCTCTTATAGAAATTATTTACTTTATCCGCATAAGACGCTACTGAGCTTAAAGTCACGCAGTCACAAATTTTCTATGTTAAAAATGCACATAATTAGTTGTAGATAAAAAATAACAATTTTTTATTAAAAAAATAAATTAAAAAAAATATTAAATATTAAATATTTAAATTTGTAAGAGAATTTTTTTGAAACTATTTTCATTTTTAATATAAAAAGCATAGTTTGAAATAAAATAAAAATGTGTAAAATGCACATAAATCATGATGTGAATTTGATAACTTCACTTTGCATATATGAGAACTGCTTCACAAATATAGAGATAACAATGGTTTTTACTTTTAACGTTTAGGGAATGCTATATGTATAAATTGCGATTGTTAGTAATAGCTGTGTCAATTGGACTGTCTGCCTGTGCAGCCAACAATTATTCCCAGCCTACAGGTTTACGGTTTCAAGAAGGGGGCAACGATAAGACTCAAGTAATAAACGTAAAACGAGATGATAAATTATGTGCAGAAGATGCTCCGGAAAAGCAAAACTGTCCTATTAATTTCTATATAGACAACATTCAATCGGGTAGCTTCTATATTAATAATGCAGCGCAGTACCGTTTGAAGCCTGAAATTTACAATTTCAAAGTTAAAAATTGTACTTCTCAAGAGTGTCAATCATGTGATGTAGACCTTCAAACCAATCAGTTATCCGACAATAATTTGACCCTTTCCATAGATAAGAATGGCAAACCTTATATTTTAAATAATGGAAAAGAACTTGTTTGCTCAAAAAAAGAAGAAACTCCAACTATTGAACACACTTCAGTAATCCAATTATCAGCAGATACTTTATTCAAATTTGATGGTTCTACACTTAATGACTTGCTGCCAAAAGGGCGTCAAGAAGTAATGGATTTAGCTTCTAAAATTTCGCATGGATATGTTTCGGTAAGTGCAATTAAGTTGATTGGTCATACAGACCGATTAGGCAATCACAATTATAACCAAAAGCTGGCGCAAAGCCGGGCGGATACAGTACGGAATCTTCTAATCCAAAATGGGGTGGCTGATAGCGTTATCAGTACAGCAAGCATGGGAGAAACTCAACCTGTAACTGATGGATGTCCTAACGCTAAATCACAAGAAGCCTTAAAAGCCTGCTTGCAACCAGATCGTCGTGTAACTGTCGAAATTACTGGGATTTCTAAGTAATTACCAATTTATGGAATAAGAATTTTAGGTGAAATATGACTAATTTTATTGTAATAGAAAAAGATTCATTAGAGAAATCAATAGTTAATTCCAATCAGATTACTTTAACAGAAGCATCAATCGTTCATACGAAAATGCATCGTGACGATGTTGAGGAATTTATCCGTGACGGTAATAACTTATTACTTAAATTGAAAAATGGAGAAGTAATAGTTATTGAAAATTTCTTTACTGCTTATGATGAAGTAATTTCTGATTTAGTATTTGAAGAAGATGGATGTGTTCTTTATTGGTTTGATGGGGTTTCTGACTTTAAAGATATTCCTGGGTTAGAAGTATTACTACCAGAAGCAGGGAGTCAACTTGTTAGCCTTTTACCTTGGTTAGCTGGTCTGGGTGCTGTTGGGGGTGTAATTGCTGCCACCCATAATGATGATGATAATTCACCAAGTACACCTAATGGTACGAATAGTATCCAAGTTGCAAGTAGTGGGCTTATAACGGGTAAGACTGAAAATATTCCTGATGGTAGTAAAGTGAATGTTACCATTACGGGTGAAGATAAAGATGGCAATTTAATTAGCCGGGAAATTGAAACTACTGTTAATCCTGATGGTAGCTATACAGTAGAAGTGCCAAATGACTTTGCTGATGGGGATTTGAAGGTAGAGTCTGAGGTTGTAGATCAAAATGGTAATGTTGTAAAAGCTGAAGACAATCTGTCAGGTCAAGACGGTCTAGACCGGGTTGATGGCACCATTACAGTTGATGTGGATAACCAAGGTCATATCACAGGCGGTACCACAGATGTTGCACCGGGTAGTGAAGTGATCTTGACGATTACCGGTCAAGACCAGGCAGGTAATCCACTTGAGCA